>JALRGB010000669.1 GCA_023253575.1 Verrucomicrobiales bacterium | reverse complement strand
GGAAGAAATCGGTACTGCCGGGGGCTTTTTCGGCTATTTCATGCGTCGTAACATCCTGTTTTTAAAAAACTTGGAGCGGGTAGAGGGAATCGAACCCTCGCCATAAGCTTGGGAAGCTCATGCACTACCATTATGCGATACCCGCGATTGAAGAGCCCTCTCATATCGCAGAATGGGCGGGTTGGGAAGTGAAAACTGGCGGAGAGTGGGAAACGACTACGGCAGATTTTTGCGCGCGGGTTGTTTTAAGGGGCGGTGAGGGTGGGGGGCTCATGAGAAGGGGGCTTCCAGGATCCGCATTTCATTCTTGTTCCCATGGCGCCCCTGACGTACACCGTTCACTCATTCTTCCAGTTGATGGTGACCTTCGGTGGCTGGCCTGATGGGAGGATTGGATTTTTGGGTTTCTTTCAGACGACGACATGAAGCAAATTCCCACCATTCGCGGGCACCTGCTCTGGGGGCTTGCCCGGGAGTTGCGTCAAGATCCGCTGGGTCTTGCGGCCTCGCTGGCGAACGACCATGGCGGCATGGTCCGGTTCCGGATCTTGAACCGGCCGTTCATCGCCATCAGCGACCCCGCCGTGGCCCGTTACATTCTGCACAAGAATCCGGGTAATTATCCGCGCAGCTTCCACTATCGGAACGGGGCGCTCACGATCGGAGAAGGGCTGCTCTCGGTGGAGGGGGAAGCCTGGCACCGGAGCCGGCGCATGATGCAGCCAGCTTTTCGCAGCGACCCGGTTCGGGAGGTTGCGGCCGTCACGGCCGGATGCTGGACCGATATGGTGCCGGATTTGCGTTCGAGCATGAATCGCGATCAGCGGGTGGACATGGCGGCTGAATGTCAGCGGCTGGCCCTCGACATCATCCTGAGGGCGCTGTGCGGGCTGAAGCTTGAGCAGGAGCAGGTTCTCTCGCTCGGCGCGGTGGTTAAGGAGGCTCTGCGCCGGGTCCGGATCCGCAATACCTCCGCCATTCCTGCCCCACTCTGGATGCCCACGCCGAACAACCGGGCCTTGCGCCGGGTCCGGGAGGAGCTCGACGCCTTCCTCGGGCCCGTGGTGGAAGAGCGGCTACACACGTCAGAGGGCACGGACATGCTTTCGGCTTTGGCTCGCGCGCGTGACGATCAAGGGCAGGCCTTCACCCGGCAGGAGCTCCTCGACCAAACAAAGACTCTCTTTGCCGCGGGATTTGAGACGACCGCCACGGCCATGGCTTGGGCGATGTGTGAAGTGGCCGACGACCCGGTGCTGGCCGACCGGCTCGCGGAGGAAGCGAGGGCGGCCATGGCAGGGCAGCCCGTCGACCGCACCACCCTCGACCGGCTGCCCCTTGCAGGAAGGGTCGTCGAAGAGGTCCTCCGACTTCATCCCCCGGTTTATAATATTGGCCGACATTCGATCGATGACGAGGAGGTCGGCGGCTGGCACATTCCTGGCGGGACCGATCTTCTGATTTCTGTGTGGGGATTGCATCGCGGTCCGCACTGGGGAGAATCGGCACTGCGATTTGATCCTGACCGCTGGCTGCCGGAACGGGCTCCGGCCAAGGAGGCTTATATGCCGTTTGCCGTGGGCCGCCACACCTGCATCGGCAACCACTTCGCTCTTGTTGAAATGCGGATGATGTTGGCGCTGATTTGCTACCAGTTTCGCCTCGGATGGGCCCCGGGATGCGCGCGCCCCGGAGTCAGCCCCCAGATTACAGCGGCCCCGGACGCCCCAGTCTGGTTGCGACTCGAGCCTCGCTGAAGCCTCGCTGGCCATCTCAGTTCTTAATCAGTTTCCCGCTTCAGTGGGTGTCCATGATTTCTAGCGTACACAACGCCAGGCACCATTCCTGAATGCCTACCAAGCCGCCGGGCTTTACGTCCCTATTCCATGAAGATTTTATCCCTACTTATCTGTTTTACCTGCCTCTGTGTAGGCCCAGCGTGGCTGAACGCTGCCACCGTCCTCCAGTCACCGGGCCTTATCGAAGTGAATGGCTTCCTGGACGGGAGTTCTGGCAATCCCGATTTTAAAGGTGATACTCTTGACTATCTCAAATTCGCAGTGGCGAGAACAACGAAAATCACAGGTACCTCAGGATTTAACAATTCTTATTTGCTCATGCTCGCTGCCTATATTGGCCGAGATGATCAATTTGGCTCTGTTGACAGTCCTTACAGGCTGGAGCAAACCTCTACCACCGAATGGTCCACCCTCACGCGCAGTCTTGATCCGGGAGTTTATATTGCGGTCATAGGTATGCTTGAGAATACCAGCTACGACATTTTTGACGGCTTCACCGCCGTCAATTCCGAAGGCGGCGGCTTCGCGCGGGGAGAGTATGCCTACCGAATTGCTGGCGACGTGCAGGCGCTGGAATATTGGGACGGAGAACTCGACGGCAATTTTAGGATTTTATCTATCCCAGAACCTTCAAGTATTGCCCTACTAACTGCCTTTAGTTTTTACGTGTTGCGATTGCGAAATCGCTCATGCCAGGATGGTGTTATCTGAAGTTTAGATGGCAAATCTTCGAACGGAGGATGGCACAATCTCAGACACGGATGGCACAATCTCAGACACCCACTCATGACTCCGCACGACAGAAGTCGGTTCTTCGGAAAATTTAGTGGCTCTGAGGTGAAGTGGTCGTTAAGCGGGCAGGATGAACACCTACGATTGTAATGAAGGGGCTGAGGGGACGGAAGTGCTGCGTGTGCACTACGGGTTGATGCTGGGCCTGCAGCGGCCGTGGAGGGTTGAGACGGTTAAGTTGGTCGTGGTGGGCAAGCGGTTGGAGCTTGGACTGGAGTGGGAACGGGAAGGGGCGTCTCAAGATTGTCCGGAATGCGGTCGG
>JALRGB010000503.1 GCA_023253575.1 Verrucomicrobiales bacterium | reverse complement strand
GATCCATTAGAAACTAAGGAAAAATGGGGGAATCGAAATGACGTGGAAAGCGGGCGCGATGCACCTCGGTCTCCCTTAGGATTGTTGGAAGTTTTAAAAAGTACATAATTTAAGTAGGAATTAAGGTGCAAAAAAATGTGGGTGTTGGTGGGGAGGGAGTGGAGAAAAAAGAAGGGAACAGTCTGGAGTGGGGGAGGTTTGTGGCCTTCTTATATCAGTTTATGAAAAGTGTACAAGTAAAATCTACACAAATCGAGTAGGAATTAAAATCACGCCGAGCTAGGTCAGAGTTTGGTGACGATAGCTGATGGAGGGGGCTCCTTTCAGGGGCGGCGTTTTGGGCGTGGGGAGGGGGTTGGGGTGGCTGACTGGCGAGAGGGCTGGGGCTGAGGTTTGGGGGCGAAGAGTTTGGCGAGCTCTTTGGGGAGGGGGGAAGTCAGGAGCATTTTTTTGCCGGTGGCGGGGTGGGTGAAGTGTAGGGCGACGGCGTGGAGGCCGAGGCGTTTGGCTGGATTGGATTTCGAGCCATATTTTTCGTCCCCGATGATGGGGTGGCCGGCTTGGGAGAGGTGGACGCGGATTTGGTGGCGGCGGCCGGTGCCGAGGGTGAGTTCGACGAGCGATCGCGACTGGGAGCGGGTGATGACGCGGTAGTGGGTGACGGCGTGGCGGGTGGTTTCGGTGGCGCGCGGGGCGGTGTGGACCTTGTAGGGGTTTGATTCATCGAGGTCGGACTCGATGGTTCCTGCGTCTTTGGCGAGGCGGCCTTCGCAGACGGCTTCGTAGCGTTTCTCGAAGTTTTCCCACTGAGTTTGGAGGGCGGCCTTGGCTTCGGCTGTTTTGGCGAGCAGCATGAGGCCGGAGGTTTCGCGATCGAGGCGGTGGACGATGAAGACGCGTTCGCGACCCTGATCTTGGCCGCGCCGGTAATAATCGGTGAGCAGGGCGTAGGCTGTTTTTTCGGGTTCAGCGGGAGTGGCCATGCTGAGCAGGCCGGCTGGTTTGTCGATGATGACGATGCTGGCGTCTTCGTAGATGATTTTGATACCGCCGGGCAGTTCGGCTTTTGGGGTGGCGCCTTTTCCGGTGCGGAGTGAGACGACATCGCCCGATTTCAGCGGGTGGTTGAACTGGGTGACGGGCCGGTCATTGACGAGTACGGACTGGTGTTTCAGCCACAGTTTCATCTGGGTGCGTTTCACTTCCGGCCAGGAGGCGAAGAGAAATGGCAGCAATTCGGACGAACTGGCGACGGTGACGGGCTTCAACATTGGGCTAGCCTACACGCAATCGGGCGCGCGGCTACTGCGGGAGCGGGGATCGGGCTTTGGTGAGCATGATTTCATTGCCCTCGGGGTCGGCGCACATGGCGAGGTGGGCGGGTTCTTCCGGGGTGTCTTCCGGTTCGCGTAGCACCAGTCCCCCTGCGGCCTTCAGGGTGGAGCAGGCAGTCATCAGATCAGCGACTTGAAAGGCGAGGCCGGTCCATGTGCGTTTGCCTTCGCCTCCGGAGTGGAGGCCGATAGTTGAGCCAGCGACGACTAATTCAGCCATCACTTCATTTTCGCGAGTGACTTCGGCGTCGAAGACGGTGCGATAAAACCCGACCGCGCGATTGAGGTCGGCGGCCCAGATGATGTACTTTAGCTTTTCTACGTGCATGGCCGAGGGTACGTCATAACCGGCCATGTGGCGGAGAAAAGTGAGTGATTATTCCTCGTCCTTGCCGGTGCTGGCGGCCAGGGAGGCGACCACGGAAAAATCCTCGAGGGTGGTGGTGTCTCCGCTGACTTCGCCACCGGCGCAGATTTCCTTGAGCAAGCGGCGCATGATTTTGCCCGACCGGGTTTTGGGCAGGGCGGCGGTAAAGCGAATGTCATCTGGGCGGGCGATGGCGCCGATTTCTTTAGCGACGTGAGCTTTGAGGGCTTGAGCGAGTTCGGGGCTGGCGTGCTGGCCGGATTTGAGCGTGACGAAGGCTACTGGCGACTGACCTTTCAGTTCATCGGGGCGACCGACGACCGCGGCTTCAGCCACGGCGGGATACGCGACGAGTGCGCTTTCGATTTCAGCCGTGCCGAGGCGGTGGCCGGACACATTGAGGACGTCATCGAGTCGCCCGACAATCCAGAAATCCCCGTCTTTGTCGCGGCGGGCGCCGTCGCCGG
>JALRGB010000501.1 GCA_023253575.1 Verrucomicrobiales bacterium | reverse complement strand
GGTTCGCGGGTGTCTGGGTGGGTAGTGGAGACGAGGTAATCGGCGAGTCGGAAGAAGTAGGCGCTGTAGCGGGAGCGCATGAGCTGCAGGGCGGTATCGGGTTTTGCTTGGCCGAGGTGGAAGGGTTGGCAGCAGTTGGCGTAGGTTTCGCGGCTTTTGCACGGGCATAAAGAAACTTCTCTCGGCCCGGAGGGTTTTCCTAGGGGCTGGTTCAGCGGGTCGTTCATAATGAGTCATGTGTGGATCAGGCGAACCGGATCAATAAAAATGCAGAAATGAGAGAACGGGGGGTGAGCGACTCCAGCGCGGAGTGGCGGTCCCAAAGGTGGGACCTGATCTCAGGGCGAATGGCCATCATGGCAGACACCTGTCAAAAATTTTTACAGGTTTGTGAGCGTTCCGCCAGTCGCTTTTTATGAGGCGTTCGGCTTTCATTTTCAATGAAATCTCAGAGACAAAGTGGGTCTTTGAACGGTTGCTTGAGGAGAGGAGCATGTCGAGTTTTCTGACATATTTTGGGAGCTATCGAAGATGTGGGAGAGACTGGAATGACTGATTAAGAAAGCTATGAAGAAAAAAATGAGTAATATAACCAATTGAATATCAGTATTATAAAACAACGAAAGGGCGAGTGTGAAGACATCGGGTCGAAGCCCCGGCACGTCTTATGCTTTGGTGGGGGTAGCCCGGACGATGGTGTTCGGGCCAAAACACACCTCCAAACCTCCTATGAAATTCTATACTCTCCCGTTGCTGCTGGCTTTCTCACTTGGGTCCTCCTTGCCGGCGGCTATTGTCACTTACAATTCTCGTCCGGCGTGGCTTGCGGCGGTAACTGGGGCCGTCAGTGTGGATCTAGCCGGTCAAGTGGCTGATGGTGCGGTGCTGGCTGCGGGTTCGTCGGTCCTGCTGCCGTCGTTGCAGACGCTGGTTTTTAATGAATCTGTAGAAGGACGTCAAGTTCCCACGACGTGGGAAACGTGGTCTGGCGGCGAGGAGCCGCGGGTTTTATTTGCGGAGTATCAGTCGCTGGTGGCCACGTTAAGCGGGGCTGTCGATGCCTTTGGTTTTGAGATGCAGCCGAACAATCAGGATGTGTTTTCGCTGACGATGACTCTCAGTGACGGCAGTGAGCTGCAGCAGGATGTGGATGGGTTAGGGGGCGCGGCCTTTTTTGGCTGGGTTAACACTGGGGGGCCTGGCATCACGGCGATGACATTGACCACGGATGATCTTGATGGGTTTGCCATGGGTCGGATGATACAGGCTACGCCCGGGCCGGACCGGGTCCCTGAAGCGGGTGCCTCTTGGCTCTTGTTTCTTCTGGGTCTGAGTGGGGTGGCCGCTGGGCGGCGGTTTTCGCAGCGGTCTCGCGGCGCGCCCAGTCGGGTTTTCTCCTCGGCGGCAGGATTTCGTTGGTGGACTGTGACGGTGTCGGCGGCGGCGGTCATTCCCGCCGCCATGGCGACTGTGGATCCGGCGCCCTGTCGTTCCATGGTTTATACTTTGGATGCAGATTTTGATCTGGGAACGACCGTCAATCTGAACCATGATACGCCTAACAACAACCAGTTGCAGATCAATCCACCCGGGCAGGCCAAACCATTTCCTTTTGTCAACGTGGCGTGTTCCGGGCGTGGTACAGTGGTGCGGATCGACGTTAATACCGGCGAAATCTTGGGTGAATATTTTACGGCACCCAACGGAATGGGGCGCGATCCCTCACGCACGACTGTCGACAAGCTGGGCAATGTGTGGGTGACCAATCGGGCTGAGGGAGGGTTTTCCATTGATCAACCTCGAGGGTCAGTGGCCCGGATTGGTCTGGTGATCGGAGGTACCCGCGGCGACAAGAACATGGATGGTTCCTTCACTCCTAATCCGGCGGGATCGTATCTACAGGGGCCATTTAGCTATAACACGGTGACAGACCGTGACGGTGACGGGTTGATCAAGACATCGCGCGGACTGGCGAATATCTTACCATGGAGCAATGCTGGAGCTATCGATAGCAATGGCGGAGTGACGACCGCAGAGGATGAAGCGATTATTACCTATACGCGGGTCGCGGGAACCGGGACCCGGACGGTGGCGGTTGACGCTTTTAATGATGTGTGGGTCGGGGGACTGGGTGATCTTGACCATGAAAAACTCAGCGGGGTGACGGGCTTGCCGGTGCCGGGAACGCAGTTCAATCTTGGAGCAGGCGGCTATGGGGGGCTGATTGATGGCAACGGAGTCCTCTGGTCGGCTCGTGGTGGCGCGGGGTTGCTGCGATTTGTGCCGAATCCACTGCCGCCCCCAGCGGGGGCGGGGGCGGTCATTCCCAATTTCGGTGACGGTTATGGTTTGGCGGTTGACCCGGTTTCGGGAAACATCTGGCATACGTACTTAAACGGCGGCAAGGTAGCGCGTATTCGCCCGGACGGTTCGCCCGATGGCGCTTTCTCGCATGGCAGTTATTATGCTCAGGGGGTGGCGGTGGATGGCTCGGGAAACGTCTGGGTAGCGCACTCGCTGGTGGATAATTCGACGACGGTCGGTCATTTGCGGACCAATGGTACTTTTGTGGGCAATGTGGCGCTCCCGGGCGGAAGCAGCCCGACGGGGGTGGCTGTGGATGCGAATGGTAAAGTCTGGGTGACTAACTATGCGACGAACAACGTGATGCGCATTGATCCATCGGCCGGACCGGTCGGGGGCGGCGGGTTTCCTGTGGGAGCCGTTGATTTGACGGTGGCGCTCGGATCTGGAGCCAACCCCTACAATTACAGCGATATGACGGGGGCGGTGCTGCTGGGTGGAACTTCGCCGTCCGGCAGCTGGACAGTAGTGCATGATGGCGGTGCCGCCGGCGTGGCTTGGAAGAAGTTGGTCTGGACGGGGGATACGCCAGCGGGGACGCAGATTCAGGTCAAAGCCCGGTCGGCTGATGTGGCGACGGATCTTCCCGGTATTCTATTCGAGGAAGTGACTAACGGCGCTGATCTGGCGGGTACGGAAGTGGGGAGGTTCATCGAAGTGCAGGTCAGCCTGACTTCCGATGACAGCGCCAAAACCCCGATTCTTTATGATTTGCGGATCAGCGATGACGTCGCCCCGGTGGCGCTGTGCCAGCCGTTGAAGACGAACAGCGGCAAACCAAGCTCCTATAAACGACTGACCGCCACGGACCCGTGTGATGCTCCATCTGCCTTGAAAATATATGTCAAAGATTCAGCCAGTTCCTTCATCGCAGGTCCCTTCAAATCAGGTGCGCGCGTGGCCATCCTCAAGACCATGGGTGCCCCCAGCAGCGTGCCCGGCCTCGGAGCGACCGCGGCCATCATCCGGCTCAACGGCAATGCCGAAACGTATGGAATCGATAGTGATGGCAATGTCGGGCCGATCCACACGTGTCTGATCCCGTAAGGCCAGCATGGCTCGGGAAGGATGACGGGTGGGGTTTTGGCGTGACTGCGCGCACGACTTCGGGTGGTCTCACCCGAAGTCGTTTGGCGTTGGGGTGGGGGCGGGACATTTTCAGCGATGTGAGTGAATCTGAGTGACTCAGCAGAAGAAAACCGCTTTCATGGGGTATAATGAACGCATGTTCCTTCTCAACAACCGTCGAGCCGGAGACGGGCTTGCGCGCATGGCGCTGGGGTGCTTTCGGCGGCGGTGTGTCGCGGTGCGCCGAGGGTTGTGGGTTCTATGCCAAGGCTATCGTCCTTTTCCGAGTTTCTCCGCTTTCGATATGACTATGAACAGCCTCTTTTTACGGTGTCTTTGTTGTGGCTTTTTTATAGCTGGGCCGTTGGCCGCTGCAGTGGTGACATCTTTTGAGGAGGACGTATTGCCGACGGCCATTGTTTTGGATGTGCCGCGGCCGGCGGCAGGCAACATTGTTTTTGATGCGCTCAACGATGAGTTGGATTTTCTGGCTGCAGGAAATACGGACATGTGGAGCACGCGAAACAATGCGGCCATTGCGTGGACCTCGATTCCCGCGGGTCTGACGGCGGGTGCGAAGTGGGTGGTCGAGACAGAGGTGCGATTGAACAATGTCGCGCAGAATAATCAGGTGGCTGGACTGACGTTTTATGGTGGTCCGGATGGGGCCCGGCCGGACATTACCTTTGGATTGGACAACTGGGATCCGGCGACTCGGGCAGTGCGCTTGCAGGGGCTCGGTGATAACGTGCCCAATACTGCCGTGATCACGACGGCTAGCCGAGTGATTTTGCGGGTCGAGGTGGAGGAAGGAGGCGCGACAGACACCTACAACTTTTTTTTCCGGGAAACGACGGCTGACTCGTGGGTGCCGCTGCCGGGAGCGGCGGTGAATTACCGGTCGACCATGGGTAACGCCCGAGTCGGTCTGACCTACAAGACGGCGGCGGCCAAAGCCGGGGCTTCCTTTACTTCGTTTTATGTCGTCGGGGCGTCTGACCAGCCGCCTATTATCACTTCCCAGCCGGTGAGTGTGGCGGCGATTGTCGGCGGGGTGGCGCGTTTTGCGGTCAGCGAGCTGGGAGCCGCCACGTATCAATGGCGGCGCGGCGGAGTGCCCCTGCCTGAAGGTGGCGATCGGGCGGCGTTGGTCGTTGATCCGGTGCAGCCGGGCGATGAAGGGGCGTCCTTTGACTGTGTCCTGACGAATGCGAGTGGGTCAACAGTCACGCAGGCGGTGACGATGACGGTTTCACCGGTGCTGGTGGGCGGTGGGTATTATGCAAGTGCGGTGCGGGCGGAGCCTTCGTTATTTGCGTATTTTCCGGTTGATGGCAGTCCTGCGGGAGAGGTGATCAACGTCCGGCACCCTGAATCCAGCGGTATTTTAAGTGGAGCGGCCGTGACGGCGAGTGGGGCTGGGCGCACGGTTGGTACGAAGAGCGTGTTGACGGACGGTGGTGG
>JALRGB010000448.1 GCA_023253575.1 Verrucomicrobiales bacterium | reverse complement strand
CAGGAGATGGATTCCTCGCTGGCTTGATCACCGGTCTCGGCCAACTCAAGCCCGGAAACTAGGCCTCGCCACCCGCGGCCTCACCCGCGGGTGCCCGGTCGCCTGATTGCGCAGCCAATGCCTCCCGTGCCCGCGCCTCGTCCGCCCGGTCGGCGGCCTCAATTTTCATCCACAGGTACATTTCCTCCACTTTGGCCCGTGCCCAAGGCGTTCGGCGCAGGAATGTCAGGCTCGATTTCACGCTGGGATCGTGATTGAAGCATCGAATGACGACCATCCGTCCCAATTCCTCCCATCCATAAAATTCGACGAGGGCGACGACGATCATTTCCAGAGTCAGGCCGTGCAGGGGGTCTTTGGGGTGTGCGTGGGACATGCGGTGGGAACCTATTCCACGATTTGCGGCTTCTGGCCAGTCCAAGACAAATCCTGTGCAAAACCGGTGGCATCATTCCGAAGGAAATGCTTAGAGTGGGGGATGTCGACCCTGACCACATCCGAATTGGAAGAACGATTGAACGACCTTTGTGCCGCGATTGCCGCGGATGAGGAGGTCAGCAACGCCCGCGCCCAAGCCGAAGCCTTCCTCGCCGACGAGTCCGCCGTCAGCCTGTACCGCCGCATGGCTCAAACTCAGCAAGAGCTTCATCACAAGCAACACGGCGGCGAGAAAATCACCGACGCGGAAATCAACGCTTTCACCCTGCTCCGCGATCAGGCCGAAGCCAATCCGCTCGTCAAACAATTCAATGACGCCCAGGAGACACTTCAAGGCATCGCCAATATGGTCAACGGCTTCGTCACCAAAACCCTCGAAAAAGGACGCGTTCCCACTCAAGAGGAAGTCTTCGGCGCCTCCTCCGGCAGCTGCGGCACGGGTTGCGGATGCCACTAAAACACTCTAGGCCCCATCCTTGAACCTCGACGCGGAGGCTCTTGAGCTCCGTGAGGCGGGCTTGTGAAAAATTTCACAAAAGGCGGTTGCTGGAGGGCCTCCTGAAGACTCTCTTTAGACATGGCGATCACGACGACTGAACTCGAGGCTCCTGACATGGCGGCGCGTGCTGCGGCGGCGGGCGAGGCGTATCAGGCCCGCACGGAGGATGTAATTGGCGAGAAGATGGTGCTGAACATCGGCCCGTCTCATCCAGCCACTCATGGCGTGCTGCGACTCATCGTCGAGCTCGACGGCGAAATCATCACCAAGGCGGAACCGGATGTCGGATTCCTCCACCGCGGCGACGAAAAGATCGCGGAGACCATGCATTATAACCAGTTCGTGCCGTATACCGACCGGCTTGATTATCTGGCCCCACTGGCGAACAACGTGGCTTATGCCTGCGCCGTGGAAAAACTGATGGGCTGGGAGCTGCCGCCGCGCGGTCAGGCCATTCGAGTGCTCTGCTGCGAGCTGGCCCGCATTTCCGCCCACCTACTGGGGGTCGGTGTCTACGCGATGGACGTCGGCGCCATGACGGCCTTCCTGTACACGTTCAACGAGCGGGAGAAAATCTACAATCTGTGCGAACAACTCACGGGCGCGCGATTTACCACCAGCTACACGCGCATCGGGGGCATGACCCGCGATCTGCCTCCGGGATTCACGGACGGCGTGAAAAAATTCCTTCAGGAAATCGGTCCGGTCATCGATGAAATGGACGCCTTGCTGGCCAAGAACAAGATTTTCCTCGATCGTACGGTGGATGTAGGAGTGATCACGAAGGACCAGGCGATTGCGTTTGGATTCTCCGGCCCGAATCTACGAGCCTCTGGAGTGGCTCATGACCTGCGCAAAGCGAGGCCGTATCTCGGCTACGAAAACTACGAATTCGACATCCCGATGGCTGAAGAGGGTGATTGTTATTCGCGTTATCAGGTGAGGATGGAGGAGTTGCGACAGTCCGTACGCCTCCTTTGGCAGGTGTTGGACAAACTCCCCACCGGTCCGATCTGCGTTCAGGATGCCAAAAATATCCTGCCTCCGAAAAACAAAGTAGCGCTCAGCATGGAGGAGCTCATCCACCACTTCATCATCGCCACCCAAGGGATCAATGCCCCAACCGGCGAAGTCTACTTCGGCGCCGAAAACCCCAAAGGTGAACTGGGATTCTTCATCCACAGCAAAGGCGGGGGCGTCCCCCACCGCTTGAAAATCCGCAGCCCCAGCTTCTGTAACCTCAGCATCCTTAGCCAATTGCTCCCAGGCCACATGATGAGCGACGTCCCGGCCATCCTCGGGTCACTCGACTTCGTCATGGGCGAATGCGACCGCTGACCCAGCCGCGCCAACCATCCCGATCCCCCCCCACCGCCTCCACCCCGTTTCATGAGTTCCCGGAAAAAATCTTCCGCCCCAGCCACCCCCGCCCCTGTCTCCCCCATGCCTGCCGCCTGCGGCGCCGCGC
>JALRGB010000394.1 GCA_023253575.1 Verrucomicrobiales bacterium | reverse complement strand
GGATGGATGGGGGCGTCCATGCGGTGGGCCGGGATTCAGGGTGGTCGGACCAGCTGATTTCGGGACTGGACGCTCTGGGCGATGGCGGTGGCGGCGACCTGCGGGGCAGGTGAGCCTTTTGAGCCGGTGGGCCCGAAATCTGGGCTGATCTGACTGATTTGGCTGACCGTCTTTAGGCGGCTGGTATGACGTCGCGCATTTCCTGTTGTTTGGCGGCGGGAGTGCGGAAGCAGAGGGCGACGGCGATGGTGACGAGGGTGCCGAGGGTGATGCGCCAAGGGAAGGCGATGATGAGGGCGGGGACGAGCTGGCCGCTGGCTTGATCGATGCGGGTCAGGCCCATGCCGAGTTGAATCTCCTTGATGCTCATGATGAGGACCGCGGCGAAGCCGCAGAGCATGGCGATGATATTTCCGGTGTCATGGCCGCGGCTGCGGGTGAAGATGGCGACGAGGAAGACCCCGAGCAGCGAGCCGAAAGTGTAACCGAGGATCCCCAGTACGAGGGGGATGATGCGTACCTCTGGGTGCATGGACGCGTAGTACGCCGTCCAGACGCCGACGAGGATGATGAGCACGGCAAAACAGACGGTGGACCAGCGCAGGGTCTTGACGCGACGTCGTTCGGACAGTGATTCCTCGCGGCCGCGGAAGAGGAAATCTTTGGAGAAGCTGGTGGCGAGCGCATTTAGGGCGGTGCTGAGCGAGCCCATGGCGGTGGCTAAAACGCCGGCGATGACTAGGCCGCGCAGGCCGGGAGGCATTTCGTGGAGGATGAAATAAGGAAAGATTTCGCGGTTTTCCTTGGGTAGGTCTGGAGGGGGATTCTGGGAGTAAAAGGCGCTCAAGAGAATGCCGATCAGGATGAAGGCGCTGACCACGGGCAAGTCCACCACGCCCGACATGATGGTGGCAAACATGCTCTGGCGTTTGTTGCGGGCGGTCAGCATACGTTGGACCGTATCCTGATCGATGCCATGAGTGGCGAGGGTGACGAAAGTGCTGCCGATGAAGGCGGTATAGACCGAGTATTCCTCCTGCAGCACGCGCAGGATCCACCCGCCCACACCCTCACCACTTTTAATGGGCAGCAGAGTTTCAAAAAAGAGAGGCTCCTTGATTTGCGCGGTGACGGTCGCCCATCCATCGGGCATACGGCCCAGCAAATACCAGACAGCAAACCCAAGTGAGGCCACCAGCACCCCCACCTGAATGAAGTCGGTCCAGATGACCGCCTTGATTCCGCCAATGGTCGTGTAGATCGCCGTGAGAACCGAAACGCCCACCACGGCGCCGGCATACAACCAGAATTTTTCCATCGGCGAGACCGAGCGCCCCTGGAACATCTCGATCGCCAGCACGAGAATAATGGCCGAGACGTAAAGACGCGTCCCCATCGCCAGCACCCGCGTGATAATAAACGTCATGGAGGCAAAGACCCGGGTCCGGCCGCCAAAGCGAGTTTCGAGGTATTCGTAAATGGAGGTCACGCCATGCCGGTAATAGACGGGGATGAAGATCATCGAGACCAGCACCCGGGCCATGATCGTGCCCAAGACGAGCTGGGCGTACGTCCAGTTGCGCTTGGCAAACCCTTCGCCGGGAGCCCCGAGGAAAGTGGCGGCGCTGATTTCAGCGGCCAAAATGGAGGCTAGCACCGCCCACCACGCAATGTTGCGGTCTCCTAAAGCAAAGCCATGCACGCTGCCACTCGTGCTGCGCTGCGACAGCCCAATGCCCATGATGACAGCGAAGTACGTGAAAAGAACAAGGGCATCAAGCAACCAGGACGACATGACGGAAATGAAAATGAATAGAAAATCGGCCGGGGCCGGAGAAATTAAAAAAACAAGACGACACTGGCCAGAAGGGCGCCCCGCGCACGCTCAGCTCACTGGCCACAGGCGCCGCTCGGCGCCGTCTCTCCCGTCAAGAACATCAATGCTTTGTCATAACTGCAGTTGTCAAGAAAATGCCGCAAACGCGCCGGGGACGACCCGTCCAGTGAGGCGGTGATCACGCTCAGTTTTTCCGAAACTTCGCGCAAAGCAGTCAGATGCCCTTCCGCATCACGATCGCGCCAGTCATGGTCGGCAATGACCCGACGGCGCTCGCGCAACAACGACTCTAATTCTAACAAGACATCCATCCACAAACCCTAGGACCAGCCAGAAAATTTCGCAAGATGTGCTTCGTGCCGCCTGCAATCCAAAAAATCACTGTCGCGAAAAAATTAATTAGAAAATCTTATACTGTGCCCGAATCACCAAATTAATGAGTATTCAAGAGGAAAAGTAATGGACAATCGTCACGGGATTTTTATGATCGAGCGTGTGTCTGGATTCGCTGGCGGCAGTTGATTTGGGCACAGTCCTTGCGATGAAAGCACTTTATCTGGCCGTAATTCGGTTTTACGCTTCTTCTATCGGGAAGAAGATGATTGTGGCGCTGAGCGCGCTTGGGTTACTGGCGTTTTTGCTCGGCCATTTGGCGGGCAATCTTTTGATTTTCAGCGGACCGGACGCTTTGAATGCGTATGCGGCGAAGTTGCATGGACTGGGGGTGTTTTTGTGGGTGCCGCGTCTTGGGTTGTTGGGGTTAGTGGGGGTGCATATTATGGCGACCCTTCATTTGGCGGCGCAGAACCGGGCGGCCCGGCCGCAGGAGTATGTGGCGGATGCGACGTTACGGGCGACGCGATCATCACGGATGATGGTTCTTTCAGGTCTGACCATCTTGGCCTTTATCATTTACCATCTGTTGCATTTTACGGTGGGGAACCTGCATGGATTTCACGATGACAACGGGGTCTATCGTTTGGCTGACGGGTCGATGAATGTGTACAAGATGATGGTGGTAGCCTTTGGGGTTTGGTTTAACTCACTTTTTTATCTCGTGGCGCTGACGTTGTTGGGGTCCCATTTGAGTCACGGGGTTTCCAGTCTCTTCCAGACGTTGGGTTTCACCACACCGCGCACCCGTCCGTTGTATACATGGGTGGGCCGATTGTTTGCGGTGGCCATCTGCGGCGGATTTGCCTCCATTCCCGTGGCTGTGCTGGCGGGCTTCTTGAAATAACCCCCCTCCTTGCACTCGAGATTTTGCCATGAGTTCCAATCCACGTCAGAGCGAAACACCGGACGCTGCCATTCCATCGGGCCCGTTGGCCACCAAGTGGTCGCGGCACAAAATGAATGCGCGTCTGATCAATCCGGCCAACCGTCGGAAGTACCACGTCATTGTGGTAGGCAGCGGTCTGGCGGGGGCGGCGGCGGCGGCCTCGCTTTCTGAGCAGGGGTACAAGGTGTCTTGTTTTTGTTATCAGGATAGTCCGCGCCGGGCCCACAGTATTGCGGCTCAGGGCGGGATCAATGCGGCCAAGAACTATCAAAACGATGGTGATTCGGTGCATCGCTTGTTTTACGACACGATTAAGGGCGGCGATTTTCGGGCTCGGGAGGCGAATGTGTACCGGCTGGCCGAGGTCAGCGTGAATATTATTGACCAGTGTGTTGCTCAGGGGGTGCCCTTTGCGCGCGAGTACGGCGGGTTATTGGCCAACCGGAGTTTTGGCGGGGCGCAGGTAAGTCGTACTTTTTATGCGGCTGGCCAGACTGGGCAGCAATTATTGTTGGGGGCGTATCAGGCGTTGGAGAAGGAGATTGCGGCCGGTGGGGTGAAGATGTTTCCGCGGACGGAGATGCTTGATTTGGTGGTCGTGGACGGTCATGCTAAGGGGATTGTGACTCGCGACATGGTGACGGGCGAGGTGACGTCCCATGCGGGTGATGCGGTGCTGTTGGCGACCGGCGGCTATGGCAATGTTTTTTATCTTTCGACCAACGCGATGGGCTGTAATGTGACGGCCACGTGGCGGGCGCACAAGCGTGGGGCGTTGTTTGCTAACCCTTGTTATACGCAAATTCATCCGACTTGCATTCCGGTGGCCGGCAGCTTTCAATCGAAGTTGACGCTGATGTCAGAGTCACTCCGCAATGACGGGCGGGTGTGGGTGCCGAAGCGGAAAGAAGATTGCGGCAAGCCGGCGGCGGAGATTGCCGAGGAGGCGCGTGATTATTTTCTCGAGCGTAAGTATCCGAGTTTCGGAAATCTGGCCCCGCGCGATATTTCGTCGCGGGCGGCCAAAGAAGTCTGTGATGAAGGTCGAGGGGTCGGGCCGGGCGGATTGGGCGTCTATTTGGACTTTGCGGATTCGATCAAGCGGTTGGGCGAGGCGGCCATTCGTGAGCGGTATGGTAATTTGTTCCAGATTTACCATGAAATCACGGGTGAAAATGCCTACACCCAGCCGATGCGAATTTTCCCGGCGGTCCATTACACGATGGGCGGTCTCTGGGTTGACTACAATTTGATGAGCAACGTGCAGGGGTTGCATGTGCTGGGGGAAGCTAATTTCTCCGATCACGGAGCCAACCGTCTGGGTGCCTCGGCGTTGATGCAGGGGCTGGCTGACGGGTATTTTGTGGTGCCAGCCACCTTGCCTAACTATTTGGCGACCCAAAAACCTGGAAGTGTGACGACGGCTCATCCGCAATTTGCGGCTGTCCGTGATGAAGTCGCCCAGAGGGTCTCCAAATTGCTCTCGATCAAAGGTAAGCGTACCGTTTCCAGCTTCCATCGTGAGCTGGGGTTATTGATGTGGGACGAGTGTGGCATGGCGCGCACCAAAGACGGATTGTTGAAGGCCATTGAGAAGATCAAGGCGCTCCGCGAGGAGTTTTGGACCAATGTCATGGTGCCGGGCAGCGGCGAAGAATTTAATCAGCAATTGGAACTGGCGGGGCGGGTTGCTGACTTTCTGGAGTTTGGCGAGTTGATGTGTGTCGATGCCTTACAGCGGGAGGAAAGCTGCGGCGGTCACTTTCGGGTCGAGCATCAAACGCCGGAAGGAGAGGCGCTGCGCGATGATGATGATTTTTCTTACGTCGCGGCCTGGGCCTACAGTGGCGATGTCAGCCGTCCGCAATTGCGCAAGGAATGGCTCACCTACGAGGAAGTTCACTTTTCCACCCGGAGCTATAAATAACCCATCTCGGAGACTGCGGCATGAATCTTACCCTTAAAGTCTGGCGTCAAAAGAACCGGAATGCACCCGGCCACTTGGCCGAGTATCAAGCCCGGGACATCCCCGTTGATGCTTCATTTCTTGAGATGCTGGACATCGTCAACGAGCGGCTGATTGAATCCGGCGACGATCCGATTGCGTTTGACCACGACTGTCGCGAAGGCATTTGCGGCATGTGCTCACTGACCATCAATGGCAAGCCTCACGGCGGCAAGGGTGGGGTCACCACCTGTCAGCTACACATGCGGGAATTCCAAGAAGGCCAGACGATTGTCATCGAACCGTTTCGCGCCAGCGCTTTTCCGGTGGTCAAGGACTTGGCAGTCAATCGGAGCGCTTTCGACCGGATTATTCAGGGCGGTGGTTTTATTTCGGTCCGAACAGGTTCAGCGCCTGAGGCCAACGGCACACCCATTGCCAAAGACGTGGCGGACCGTGCTTTCGCGGCGGCCGCCTGCATCGGTTGTGGCGCCTGTGTGGCGGCCTGTAAAAATGCCAGTGCCATGCTTTTTGTGGCCGCCAAGGTCACCCATCTCAATTCTGTTCCCCAAGGCCAGCCCGAGCGGGACCGGCGTGTTCTCGGCATGGTCCGAGCCATGGATGCAGCGGGATTCGGTAACTGTACGAATCAATACGAATGCGCAGCCGTCTGTCCGAAGGAAATTCCCGCGGACGCCATCGCCCGCCTCAATCGCGACTACGGGACCGCCGCGATTAAAGAAGCCCTCGCAGGGTAATCGGCGGTGGGATCAGTGCTGGTTTATTTTCCGCGCATGCTCGACAAGGTTCGATTGCAGGCGGCTGGGCGTCTAGGGCCGTAGTATCATCCGTTTTTGGGTGAGAGGTTTGACGGCCGATTGTGCCGCTTTCTTGGGGTTTCGTATTTTGATTTTTACGAAGTGGACGAAAAGCGCCGGCCTTGATCGAGCGGGGCGATGGTGTGTGCATTCACTTGGAATCCGAAGCGTTTTCGGCTACTGGTGGATTTCTTCGACGGGTATGATCAGACGACTTCGAATATTCGGCTCCTTTGT
>JALRGB010000302.1 GCA_023253575.1 Verrucomicrobiales bacterium | reverse complement strand
GCACCACGACGGCCACCTCCGCCTCACCACACTCACCCCACCACCTCCAGAAAAAAATAAATAACACTGTAAAAAAGAACGTAATTACTCTCTTGAAGTGTTGTTTTTCTGAACTATATTGGGCCATATCTGGGTGCTCTCCCACCCTCCTCCCTGCCCATGCCCACTCTCCCCCTCCTCCTAGGGCGCCTTGGTTTCATCCTCACCATCGCCGCCAGTTACCCACAAGCCGCTCCGGCCGCTCCGGCTGCGCCAGAATCAGAGGCAGCAAACTTAACGCCCCTCGAACTCGTCCGAACCGTCCGTCAGGCCTACAACGCCGCCCAATGGCCCGAGGCCGAATCCCTCTGCTCTCAACTGATAGAAACCTGGTCCGGCACCCCGGAAATGGCAGAAACCGTGCGCCGGATTCGCCCACTGCTCGTCACCGCACGGTTGCGCCAGCGGAAATACGAGAACACCAGCAGCCTGCTGGAAGAGGTGCTGCAAGACTCCCAGCTGGACCCAGTCGCCGCCGATGAACTCGCCTTCTGGCGCGGCCTCTGCCACCTCCAAACTGGCGACCCCGCCACCGCCCGGCAAGCGTTTGCCGACTACTACCACGGAAAATTTCCTGGAGTGGATACCCTACCCGCCGCAGCCCAACGAGTGCGGGCCGGCCGACGCGCGGAAACCCTGCTGCTGCAAGCATCCTGCCTGCTCCAGGAAAACACCCCCGCCGCCGCCGCCGCCTTCCTCAGCACCCACATCCCCACCCTCCGCCATCAAAAGCTGATCGAAGCCGCCGGACGCGCCACCGTCCTGCAACTGCACGCCCTCATGGAAGCTAGGGAAGCCGGCCATGACGCGGAAGCCCTGACCATAGTCCGCGAAACCCATCCGCGATTACACGAAATCACCCAAGTGGTCGCCTTCCAAGTGCTCAGCCTCCAGCTCGGATCACGATTGCTCGAAACCGGACGCCCTCACGACGCCATTCTCTGCCTCCAGCGCATCTGGCCCCGCGAAACCATCCTCAAACACCAAATCGCCGCCCACGACCGCTTCAGCTCCCAGCTGGAAAAAGCACGGAAATCGCCCGACGAAGATGCCCTCGTCTTCCAGCTCGAAAGCCTGCTTAAACGCCTCGATCGCGAAATCGACAGTTTTAAGACCATCGAAAACTTCGACTCCGCCCTTCGTTTCCGCATAGCCGCAGCCTATCGCGAGCTCGGCCGCCATCGCGAGGCGGCACTGGTCCTCGACGACATGCTCGCCCGACTGCCGCCCGACCCGGTTGTCGAAAAGGCGGCACTCAGTCTGATCCAATGCTGGATGCAAACCGAAAGGTGGCCCCGGGCCGTGGCCGCCGCGAAGGCCTATCTTGCCGCCTTCACCCGCCCGGATAATCCCGATGTTCCAGTGGTGCGCCACCTTCAGGCCAGCGCCCTGCACGCTGACCACCAAGCAAATGCGGCGGAACTGGAATTTGCCGGCGTGCACCAGCGCCACCCAGACCACGACCTCGCCGCCCGAGCCCTCTTCATGGAAGGAATTTGTCTGCTGGAACAAAATCTCAATCGCGAAGCCCTCGATGCATTCACCGAGACCGCGCAACGATTTCCCAAAAGCGATGTGCTCGAAGACTGCTCGTATTGGTCCGGCATGGCCATGTCCTTTGACGGAAACCACGCCCGGGCCCGCGACCAGATGCGCAAACACCTGACCGTCTTCAAGGAATCAGGAATCCACACCACCGAGGCCAGGTTTCGCATCGCCTTCTCCACCTTTGGACTGGCCGAATATTCCGATGCCATCAAGGAACTGCGCGCCTTTCTCGCCGCACACCGCGGCCACCCGCTGGGTGAAGAGGCCAAACTTCTTCTCGGCGATGCCTTAGGAGCCGTCGGCAACATCGACGAAGCCATCGCCGCGTACCGCACCGTCGACCGCTCGCTCAACCCCAAGTTTTATGAGGAAGGCGTGTTTCGCATCGGTCATGCCTTCAAGATTTCCGAGCAGCCAGATGCCATGCGCGCTCACTTTGAAAAGTTCATCGCCGATCATCCCTCCAGCCAGCGCAGTGCGGAGGCCGTATATTGGATCGGCCAAACCCACCAACAGGCCGGCCGCAACGAAGCCGCCCAACAGTCGTATTGGGACGTCATTCTGGCGCATGGTGATGCCGCCGCAGCTCGTGGCATGGAAGACATTTTCACTGCCCTGTCCCAAGTCTATCCGGGAAAGGAAACCAAATCGGTCTTGATGCCGCGCCTCGGTCGCCTCGCCGCCGAAGCGCGCTCGTCCAAGCCCACCCTTTCGCTGCGCGCCCGCTGGACCATGGCCCGGCTGCTCTCCCGCTCGTCACCCGAAACCGCCCGCTCTGAATTACTGGATTCCCTGCCCCTGCTCATCCCCCGCCTCCACCACCCCCGAATGATCGCCGATTACGCCGAAGCACTGCACACCGCAGGACGGCATGACGAAGCACGCACCCTGTATCTCGAACTGCGTAAATGGCATCCCCGAGCCACAGAAAAAGACCGCGCCTTCCTCGGCCTCGCCCGCCTCGCCCTCGAATCAGCTGCCCCCGACGACACCCTGAAATTTTGCCAGCGATTCGAACAGGAATCACCTGACTCACCCTTGCGAGGGCAAATCACCCAACTGAAAGCCCAAATCTTGGTCGACCGCGGCTCACTCGCGGAAGCTCAGAACGAATATGAGCGACTGCTCGAGATGCCAGCCGCCCCGCGCGAACTAAAAGCACAAACTCTCGTCCTCATCGGCGATTTGTTAACCCGGCAAAACCAAGACTTAAAAAGCACCGCCTACTACGAACGGGTCTACGTCTCATATGGCAAATACCGACCCGAAGTAGCCGCCGCCTATTGGAAACGAGGCGAGGCCCTCGACCGTCTCGGTCGTCCCGAGGCCGCCCTGCAGGTCTGGCAGGAACTGGCCACCCGCAACGACCTCGCCACCCTGCCAGAAACCGCCCGGGCCATCGAACAACTTAACTCCCGATGCCCCCACTGGCGCACCCAGTCCGCCAGCCCCTCCTCCGCGTCACCCTCATCAGGCCC
>JALRGB010000270.1 GCA_023253575.1 Verrucomicrobiales bacterium | reverse complement strand
GAATCCGTGGCGGACGCGCAGATGAAACGCTTTAAGGCCGATCCAGCCAACCGTGGCGGCGTCTGCGCGACCGGCCTGTGGCGCTATTCCCGGCATCCGAATTATTTTTTCGAAAGCATGGTCTGGTGGGGGTTTTTTCTGGTGGCCCTTGGTTCGCCCATGGGGTGGATGACGGTGGCATGTCCACTTCTCATGCTGTATTTCCTTTTGAAAGTCACGGGAGTTGAACTGACTGAAGCCCACTCACTCCGGACCAGAGGCGACGCCTACCGCCGCTACCAGCGCTCCACCAGCGCCTTCGTCCCATGGTTTCCCAAGAATTCCGCATGATCAATCCAGACCATCTTCTCGAAACCAACCTCGTGCCCGACGTGCTCATCCGGGTGGGTATCCGTCGGCTGCTGGCCAGTACCCTGCGCGAGAAATCACACCCCGGAGTGGAAGCCCAACGAGCTGCACTACTCGAGTACGTCGCGGACTTGAAAAAACGCGGCATCGCCGAACAAACGCAGGCCGCCAATGAACAACACTACGAGGTGCCCACCCGCTTCTACCAGCTGTGCCTCGGTCGGCGCCTGAAATACTCCAGCGGTCTGTGGGACAACAGCGTGACCACCCTCGATGAAGCCGAAGAACGCATGCTCGCCCTCACCTGCGAACGAGCCGGCCTCGCCAACGGTCAGCAAATTCTCGAACTCGGCTGCGGCTGGGGATCACTCTCGCTCTGGATGGCCGAACACTTTCCCGGCGCCCGCATCACCGCCGTCTCCAACTCGCGCACCCAGAAGGAACACATCGACACCGTGGCCGCCGCCCGCGGGTTGACCAATCTCGAAATCATCACTCAGGACATGAATGTCTTCACGATCGACCGCCAGTTCGATCGTGTCGTCAGCGTGGAAATGTTCGAGCACATGAAAAACTACCAGCTGTTGCTGCGCAAGGTGGCTGGCTGGCTAGTCCCAGGCGGTCGGCTTTTTGTGCATATTTTCACCCACCGGGAACTGGCCTATCACTATGAAGACAAAGGGCCGGACGACTGGATGACGCGGTATTTTTTCGCAGGTGGACAAATGCCCAGCGACGACCTTTTACTGTATTTCCAAGATGACCTGCGCATTGAAAATCACTGGTGCGTCAGCGGCACGCATTACCAGCGAACCGCGGAAGCATGGCTGGAAAACATGGACGCGAACAAAGAGGAAATCTGGCCGCTTTTCGAAAAAACATATGGCCCAGATCAAGCCCGCAAGTGGTGGGTCTACTGGAGAGTTTTCTACATGGCGTGCGCAGAATTGTGGGGGTACGATAGAGGCAATCAATGGCATGTTTCACATTATCGTTTTCAAAAACCCTGATGTCAGGCCTCCGCATTCCGGGACTGGGGGTGCTCTTTTCCGGTTTGATCATGCTGACCGGATGCAGCTCCCTCGTCCGTCAAGGACGAGACGCTGTCGGGCTAGGCCCGAAAAACGAGATCGTGCAGCGAAACCTCACCTACGTGCAGCGACCCGAGGGCGACCTGAAACTCGATTTGTACGTGCCGAAATCATCGGCGGCCGTGCCAGTGGTGATGTGGTTTCACGGCGGTCTTTGGAAGTACGGTACCAAGGAGTTTAATTTTCATCTACGCGACCTGACCCAACAAGGATTCGCGGTGGCCACGGTCCAATATCGGAAGATTGGAGAGGCTCCATGGCCTGCGGCGCTGGACGATGCGGAGGCGGGATTTTCATGGCTCAAGGAAAATGCCCGGCGATACGGACTCGATGCGGACCGCATGTTTCTGGCGGGCGAATCTGCTGGCGGGCATATAGCGGCGCTGCTTGCGAGCGAGTTGGGCCGCCGCCGAGTCCGCGCGCTATGCTTGCTTTATGCCCCGACGGACATGGATTCTTTGTGGGCCAAGTACAAAGATTTTAACCCGTCCAACCAGCTTTTTATCGAGTTCTTTGGCACCGACCAGGCTCGCGCCGGAGACGTCGTTCATCAGGCTAGCCCACTCCGGCGCGTCACCCGTCGCATGCCGCCCACCCTGATGTACCATGGCGAACACGATTGGATGGTCCCGCTGTCTCAAAGTCAGGCCCTCGCCACCCGGCTCGAACAACTCGGGGTCGAGACGAAATTGGTCGTAGTCAGCGGCCAGAATCATGCTTTCCCATTGACGACCGCCCAGATGGCCGGCGTAGCGACCTTCTTCCGCGCCCACTTGTAACAAATTTTCCGCCCTTCATGCGCCAGAGTGTTTTTATCTTAGTGGTGATCATCGCCCTTGGCTTCCCCTGCCGAGCATGGGCTGATCTGAGCCTGTTATTGCGTCAGGGTGATAGGCTGGATGAGCAGCGCCGCACGGCCGAAGCCTTGGCTGTCTACCGCAAAGCGGAGCAACTCGATCCAAACCAAGCGGACGTCCTGCACCGCATTTCCAAACAACTGGGAGAATCAATCCAGGACACCGCGGATACAGCCCGGAAAAAAGCGCTGGCCGAACAGGCATTTCAATACGCCCAGCGAGCCGTCACCGCCGATCCGGAAAGCTCCAACGCCCACATCTCAATGGCTATCTGCTATGGACTACTCACTCCTTATCAAGGGAGTAAAGAGAAAATAGAGACCTCCAAACGAATCAAAACCCATGCGGACCGCGCCATCGCCCTCGATGCCACCAATGAAATCGCTCATTATGTGATGGGGGCGTGGCATTATGGGCTGGCCAGCCTGAACCCGGTACTCGCCGGGGTGGCCCGCGTCATCTACGGGGCGCTGCCGCCAGCCTCCAACCTTGAAGCCATCGCTTCATTCCAGCGGGCCTTGGCCTTGAACCCTCATCGCGCCGCGACTTGGCTCGGACTCGGTCGTGCCCTAGCCGAAGAAGGTAAAAAAGACCAAGCCCAACAAGCGCTGGAAAAAGCCATCGCCCTGCCCGTCCGCTACAAAGACGACCCCGAAACCAAGGCCAAAGCCCGTCTCGCTCTGGCCGACCTTTGACTCAAACCAGAGTGTTTACTAGACAGCAGGATGGGGCAAGTTCGCCAGCCAAAGAGATGATTACTTTCCACCCCGTCCGCTCCGTATCGACTTGGTTCGCGCTGTGCCTGCTGACCGCGGGTTTTTTCGTCCCCGGATCCCGGGCCGAGGAACCGCCGCTGCGGGAGCCTGATCTGGCCATTGGACTTGATGTGACCGAGGTACGTACCGGCCACCTTGAGGTCAATGCTCGCGCCGAAAGGCAATCGCTGGCAGCTCCAGTGGCCGTCACCATTCAGAATCGCAGCAGCAAAACGATCACGACCTCCGCCGAGATTACTGGCCGGGACCGGGCCAGCGCCAGCGCCGAACTGGTCAAAACCGAGGATTCGCCCAACGGCCAGATTCTCCACCTCCAAGTGCTAGGACACAGCCCGACATTCGACGAAAGCGAGGTGCTCCTGACCATCACCTTGAAGGAGGGCGACACCGTCAGAGCCACCAAGTCGCTACCAGTCAAAGTATGCGTACCCACCCTGCTCAAGCTGCAGGGAGATGTGCTTTATGAGGGCCCGGCCCAGCCAGGACTCGTCAATCGCGCCCTTAACATGCGAACGGTGCCCAAGGCCGCCGTCTCTCACCCCGAGGCTCGTCTTGCCTCCATGTGCCTCCACGACATCACCCTCACCGTGCTCGATCAATACGGGGACCCGCTGCCCGCCATCTATGACAAAGCCCCGGTCTGGGCCGCCCTCGGGAAAAGCGACTACGAAACAACAAACCGCACGCTGCGGGAAAACTCCACATTTCTCGACAGCGTCGGATTCTGGCAGTTCGTCGGCGGCGTCACCAACATGACCATCGACCCCGATCGGGCCGAGGTCCAAAAATTCCTCAGCTCCCCTCCCCCACCGTGCACCGACAAGCAGTATGCCGCCTACGAACCATTGATCGTTCAATATCAGATCGGTGGATACCCGGTGGGATCCTACCAGCGTCAGGTCACGCTCAAGGACAGCGGTGACGATCACCAACCCATCATGAAAATCATCTTCAATCCAGTCAGCGAACCGACTGAGACAGGTTCGCTTCCACGATAGATTTTTTCCCGCCCGTTGGTTTTTGTCATTATCCAGTTTCCCCCCACCGCGTCGGCACGCACCGCACGGATTCATTTCAGCATTTCATCTATTCATGGACCACCGCCTTGTCTCCACACTCTCCGCTCTTGTCGCCATCATCCTGCTTGGCGGCACTCCCGCCTGGGCTCAATTCGGAGGCGCCTCCAAAGTCCCAGTCACTTTGGTCGCAGAAACAAATTCCGTCGCCCCCGGCCAACCGTTCACCGTCGCACTCCGACTGCAACACCCGCCCGGCGTCCACACGTATTGGATCAACCCAGGCATCGGCCAAGCCACCAAACTCGAATGGAAACTGCCCGCTGGCTGGCAGGCAGGTCCGTTTGTCTGGCCCATTCCCGATCTCTACGACAACGGAGCCGGCCCTAGCCACGTTTATCATGGGGACACGCATTTATTAACAGTCATCACGCCGCCGGCAACATTTACGGTCGGGTCCAGTGTCACACTCGAGGGCAAGGCCACGTGGTTTGAATGCACCGAGGAAAACTGCATACGGGCCACCAGCGCGGTCTCGCTGAAAGTCGCCGCCGCGGCTGACCCCCAGCCAGTGCCGGCTGTCCGCGCCGTCTTCGACGCCATCCGAGCCCAGCAGCCAGCAACATCCGACGCGTGGAAAATCGACACTCTCCTCAGTGCAGAAACGGCGACCATCACCCTCACCCCCGGGAATGGAGCCAATTCTGATCCCGGTGATATTTATTTCTTTGAACGCGACAACGTAGTTGAACCCGGACCTCCTCAAATCGTCAAACAGGACGGGGCATGGGTGATCAGCGTGACGAGATCGGACGCGACGCGCCCGCCCTCCGGATTCCTTCGGGCCACCAAGGGATGGCTGGCTGACGGCTCGCTGAAGGCACTAGCCGTCCCGTTCAGCCCGGCCGGAGCCACGGCCACAACAACGACAACGGCCACAACGACAGAACCGGAGCCGGGACCGGGCGCTGTCACACCGGATACCGTCCAGTCGGCCGTGCCGGATGCCGCCGGAGCCGACGGCAAAACAGTGCTGCCATCGGCCACGCTGGCGGCCATGGAGGCAATCATTCCTCAGACGGGCGCCAAGTTTGTCAATCTCAGCGGCGGCGTGCAGAAGGAGCTGACCTTTTTGTGGGCGCTGGTGCTGGCGGTGGCTGGTGGATTTATTTTGAATGCGATGCCGTGTGTTTTTCCGGTACTCGGGTTGAAGGTACTTGGATTTGTGCAGCAATCGGGTGAGGACCCGAGCAAGGTGCGGATGCACGGACTTGTTTTCACGCTCGGCCTGTTGGTGACGATGTGGGCGCTGGCCGGGGTTTTGATTGCCCTCAATCTGGCGGGAGCGCGACTGGGCTGGGGATTTCAGCAGCAATCACCCGGATTCATGGCTTTCATCATCGGACTGCTTTTCCTTCTCGCGCTGAACCTCGCTGGTATTTTTGAATGGGGAACTGGCTTGGTCGGGGTGGGTGGAGGATTGATGGAGAAGCAAGGGCTGGCCGGATCATTTTTTACGGGTGCGTTGACGACTCTGGTCGCCACGCCGTGCAGCGGACCGTTTCTGGGCGCGGCCATGGGATTCACGCTGCGTCAGCCGCCCGCGCTCGCACTGATCTTGTTTACATTCTTCGGCCTTGGTATCGCCCTGCCCTATCTCTTGCTCTCTCTCTTCCCCAAACTGGTTCACCATCTGCCTCGCCCGGGCGCCTGGATGGAGACGTTTAAAGTCGCCATGGCTTTTCCCATGCTCGCGACCGTCATCTATTTCCTCCATTCCTTCGGTGCCCAGACCGGTCGCGGCGGCCTGACGTTGATGCTCGTTGCCCTGCTCCTTCTCGCGCTGGGCGCTTGGGTGTACGGTCGCTGGACATCACCCATCCGCTCGGCTACCGCCCGGCGCGGCGGCCTAGCCGCCACCATCCTACTCACCGCCAGCGCCGTCTGGACCGCGCGCGACGCCGTCGCCAGCACGCCCGAATCACGGCCGCTCAATGACCAAATCACCCAGCTCAGTGAACAATTGGAACATGCCGTGCGCACTGGCGGCAAACTTCCCGCCGAAGCCGCCGCCGCCACCACCGGTGGTATCACTTGGGAAAAATGGTCCCCAGAACGAGTCGCCGCCCTGCGCCAAGAAGGACGTGTTATCTTCGTCGACTTCACCGCCGAATGGTGCGCCACCTGCCAGGTAAACAAAAAAGTCGTCTTCAAATCTCCCGGATCAGAGCGCGTCGCCGCCGCCTTCGCCAAAACCAAGGCCGTCGCCCTCAAAGCCGATTGGACCAATGAAGACCCCGTCATCTCGGAA
This sequence comes from Verrucomicrobiales bacterium, assembly GCA_023253575.1. Taxonomy (GTDB): domain Bacteria; phylum Verrucomicrobiota; class Verrucomicrobiia; order Verrucomicrobiales; family V1-33; genus CAJBME01. Next base: position 585 of record JALRGB010000270.1, on the reverse strand, counting down.
TTCCTCTTCCGCAATGGCCTCTTCGCCATCCCCGTCAATTTCATCTATCCGGCCGACGCCTCCCAGCCGCCCATCATGCTTCCAGAAGGGTTTCTCACCCAAAGCCACGTCATTGAGGGACTGGAAAAAGCTCAGTAACAATCCGCTATCCTCCTCTTCACCTCGCCAGCACAGTCCCACCGGTTCGGTCGCCCCGGCACAGTCCGACCGCTCCGGTCGGATCGCGTTTCATGTTCTCATCGCAGGGCCCCACGATGAGGCCAGTCACAAAGTCGCGCACCGAACTCGCGCGGTGAGCGCCACCCGGCACGCCGTCGAAGCCACCCGGACGCCCGAAACGCGACGGCTCCCTCGTGTCTGGAACGTCACGGGAATCCGAGTGCCGGATCCGAACGGACGTGATTGCTTCCCACTGACGGCGAAGCCCCGCCCAGAAATGCTTGATGCAGCCTCACTCTTTCTGATAGGCTGAAAAAAATCACCGGAGCCTCCCAAGACCGTCATTTAAAATCCACCCCTTCAAATAATGCTCAAGACTCACACTTTGCTTTCCGCGATTCGTCACTGGGTGATGGGACTTACCCT
>JALRGB010000223.1 GCA_023253575.1 Verrucomicrobiales bacterium | reverse complement strand
CTTCTGGGGTTTTTAGGTGAGGGGGTGGCGGCCCGCGGGTTGCGACCTCGGGAGCGGCGCGAGTATTTAGGGCAGACCCGATTGCGGAAGCGTGGCGTCAGTCCGTTGTTTCGGTGGGAGCTAAAGTCCTCTTTCCCGGGGGGGATTTGGACGGTGCGTCGGTCGGGCTGGCATGCCATGCCAGTCACGGTTTTCCCTCGGCCGGTGATTCCGGTGGAGCTGACGGATCCGGGGGCGGTATTGGATGAGTCGGACGATGGGGAGCAGTGGCAGCCGACGCCGGACTGGGGTGGCGATTATTTAGGAATCCGAGATTTTCAAGCGGGTGACCCGATCAAGCATATTCATTGGCAGGCCAGTGCGAGGGCGCAGCGGCTGGTGGTTCGGGAATTTGACCGGCGCTTGCCATCCAGTCAGGCCTTGTTTTTTCATTCATGGCAGCCGCAGGGCGCGCGTCGGTTGCCTGATGCTTTTGAGAGTGCGCTTGAATTATTGACTGGGTTGTTGATGAGGTGCAGTCAGGAGGCGGTCCCGGTCACTTTGGCGGCTGATTTCACGGGGTGGCGCACGGTGAGTTTGAATCGGGCGGCTGATGTGGGCGAGACCTTGTCCCTTTTGGCGGCGGCCAAGTGGCAACCGACGGGCGACCTGTCACCGTTGCTCGAAAAACTGGGCACCGTCCCGGCGGAGAGCCACGTTTATATCGTCAGCGACACGCCGTTGCGCTACTGGCAGCCATTGTTGCCGCCGTGTCCGCATCTGACCGTCACCTGTCTGAGTGTAGGCGAATTGCGTCGCCGGCAGGCATTTCAGGCGGCGCGCGCGGGATTCACCGGAGGAAAACCATGAACCCGCTACTGGTCATCGTGGTTTTTTACGGGTTGCTGGCGTTGGCGCTGCTGTTATTGCGGGGCGATCTGACGTCGTGGCCGGTGGTGGTGGACCGGATTCTGGCCTTGGTGGTGAGTGTGGCGGCGGTCGGGTGGTTGGTGCGCGGTTGGTCGACCCGGCAGCCTTTGACAAGTCCGGCGGGGGGAGAGGGGGGGCGTCCCCGTCCGGTGTGGCTGTGGTGGGCTGGGCTTGCGGGGCTGGCGGCGGTCATTTTTCTGGTCGCTTTGCCGCCGCTGAGCCGGGTCTTGGCGCGGCCGCTGGCGGTGGAGCGTACGGCGCCGGGACGGGATTCTATGGGGGAGAACGTGCCGCCGGTCGATGGCGGGACGATTCCGGATCGCGATCCGGCGGGAGCTGGGGCGGAGGCGGGCCTTGGGGCTGGAGCTGCGGCGGGGACGGGGGCCGGTCTGGCGGAATCCCGGTGGCAGCGGTGGCGGGCGGTCTGGCGGGAGTTGGTGCAGACGAGGCCTCCGTGGCTGGTGGCGATGATGGTGGTGGTGCTGGGACTGGCGGTGGGCGCATGGGTGTGGGTGTGGCGGCGTCGGCAGCGACCGGAGCGGGCGGACGGCAGCGAGAGGCAGCGACCGTGGCATGAGGATCCTTCAGCTCCGGCGTACGTGCGTGAATTTTGCCGCCTCTGCGAGCATGTCGGGCAGGCGCCGCGCCCGGGCGATACTTGGCGGGAATTGTGCACGCGGCTACAGGCGGGCTTGGTCGATCCGTCACTGCTGGATCCCGTGGCCGCGTATCACTATCGCGTGCGGTATGAAGGCGCGGCGGCGGATCGCGCGACCGAGCGGGAGTGGGTGCGCCTCATCCGCGCGGCGCGAAAAGCCGCCATCTTTCCCCCAGCCACAGAAAAAGGGACGGAAGAGTCAGAAGGGCGCTGAACTGGCTCATCAGCATGGCCAGACCGGTCAGCAAGCCGAACCAGACCGAGGGAAAGAAGTCGCTGGTGACCAAGACGGCAAATCCTAGCACGATGATACTGGTGGCCACCCAGATGGCCCGGCCCACGGTGGCATGGGTGCGGCTCAGAGCGGCCCGGGGGTCGCCATCCAGAGCGATTTCTTCGCGGTACCGCATGGTATACTGAATGGCTGAGTCCACGCCCACCCCGAGCGCGATGGCGGCAATCATCACCGTGACCAAGTCCAACGGAATGCCCCCCCAACCCATCACCCCCAGCATGGTGACAGCCGGCAACGCTTGCGGAACCAACACCACTAGCGCGAGACGGAATTTGCGGAAAAGGAGGAGCAACATCAGGTAAATGGAGCCCACCACAAATCCCAACGTGTCCCGCTGGCTATCGATCAGGCTGTTCAACATGTTGGCATACAGCACAAAAATCCCGGTCGTCTCGATCTCGAGTCCTTGCAGGGAAGAATCCTTCAGCGAGGCGAGGTGAGCCTCCAATCCCTCGATAATCTGACGGCGGTTCAGGGAGGGAGCGGTTTCTTTAAAGCGCACTTGGAGGCTGGCAGTGCGGCCGTCCGGGCTCATGATGTCCTGAAACAATTCCGGGGCCATACCTTGAACGAGGCTGAGCAGGGCACCGTCTTGCATGGAGGGAAACCATTCTGGGCGGAATGTTTTGCGGGCTTCCCGGATGAGGGCGGGCAGGGAGCGCAAGCTGCCCACTTCCGGCACGGCGTGGAAATACTTCTCGACGGCGGCGACGGCGGCAATTCCCTCTGCGGACTTAAAGTGACCGACCTTTCCGCTGCGGAGGTAAATCTCGAGGGTGCTGGTGCCACCGAGATTCTGGTCAATGAATTCGAGTCCCTGATAGACGTCGCTGCTGGGCCAGAAGTAACTGGTAAACTTGTTTTCGGCGGTGAGGCGGAATGTGCCGGCGATGCTGACGGCGAGCACGAGTGTGCTCAGGGCGATGATGGTGCGCGGCCGGGTGAGGGCGAGCCGGGCAAATCCTGCGGACAGGCGCCCAAATCCACCGGTGCCGGTGGCGGCGGAGGACGAGGCTGAGGGGGGCGGCACCGGGCGCCACGGGTGCAGTGCGGACGGGAGAAATAGAAAAACCAGCAGCAACGATAACAATGACCCGGCAGCCATCAGGATCCCAAACATCTTCACCGGCACAATCCCGCTGGTCGTGAAAGCCGCAAAGCCAGCCATGGTCGTCAGCGTGGAAAAAACGCAGGGCAGCCAGATCGACTGAGCGGCCCGAACAATAGACTCCCCTCCGTCCTCCTGCGGATGAAGGTGTCGACGTTCCAGATAACGCTCGATCAAATAAATGGTGTAGGGCAGGGCGATGACGAAGAGTAGGAGCGGGAGATTGGAAGTAATGACCGTGAACGGGATACCTGCGATCGCCATGTACCCGAGAATCGCGATGACCGGTAGTAGACTGGTCAGCAGCGGCAGAACGACATAACGAATTTTCCGGTAGATCACCAGCAAGCCGAGACTGAAGAGCACGGCGGCGGCGATGCCAAAGACCTGCAGATCGTGCGCGACGCGCTCCATGATGTACGTGTACACCAAGGGCACACCCGCCAGCCGCAGGCGCTCCGGAAGCCGTCCCTCCCACTGCGTTCGCACCGTGCGCAAGCCGTCGACCAGCTGCTGCCACCGGGCCTGAGTGGTGGCTGTCCCGG
>JALRGB010000187.1 GCA_023253575.1 Verrucomicrobiales bacterium | reverse complement strand
ATGGCCACCAATGCCGGCGGCGGGTACAGTCGGTGGAACGACCTTGCCGTCACCCGCTGGCGTGAAGACGCGACATGTGACGATTGGGGAGCATTTTGCTATTTGCGGGACTCCACCAGCGGATCACTCTGGTCGCCGGCGTATCAACCGACGCGCCGTACTGCCGATCATTACGAGGCCATCTTTGTGCAAGGGCGGGCTGAGTACAGGCTGCGCGCCCACGGAATGGATGCTTACACCGAGATTGCGGTCTCACCGGAGCACGATGTGGAAGTGAGGAGGATCACTCTCACCAACTTGTCTGAGACTCGCCGCCGAATGGAATTGACCAGTTACGCCGAAGTCGTACTGGCTCCATTAAAGGCGGACCTTTCTCACCCAGCCTTCAGCAATTTGTTTGTGCAAACCGAGATCCAACTCGACTTGCAGGCGATTCTCTGTACCCGTCGCGCCCGCGCGCCAGGCGAGCACCCGCCGTGGATGTTTCATTTGATGACCACTCAGGGCACCTTGGACGGCCCGGTGTCAGGCGAGACCAATCGGACGCTTTTTATCGGCCGTCACGGGAGTCTGGAAAAACCAGCGGTCTTTGACCATCTGGGTCCACTCTCGAACACGGACGGATCCGTACTCGACCCCGTCGTAGCTCTGCGTCAGAGTGTTTTTATTGAACCTGATTCGTCGGCCAACTGGCACCTCATCACGGGCATGGCGGCTACGCGCGAAGAAGCCTTGCGATTGATTGATTTATACCGGGACCCCAGTTTCGCCGCCCGGGCTTTTGAAATGGCTTGGTCACAAAGCCTGCTCGAATTGCGCCAGCTGCAGGCCACCGAGTCAGACTCCCAGCTTTATGCACAGCTAGCGGGTTCCATCATCTACGCCAACTCGCTGCACCGAGCGCCAGCCGAGCTGATGAAGCGCAACAAAGCCGGTCAATCAGGATTATGGGCGTTCGGGATATCAGGCGACCTCCCCATCGTCCTGATGAGAATCGGCGACGTGCACCGCATTCAACTCGTCCAGCACGTGCTGCGAGCCCATGCCTATTGGCGACAAAAAGGATTGGAGGTGGATCTGGTCATTCTCAACGAGGATTTCTCAGGCTATCGGCAGGTGCTGCAGGATCGCATCGTATCCATGATGGCCAACGGCAGCGAATCGCATCGCATCGACCAACGCGGCGGCATTTTCCTCCGCCGCAGCGAGGATTTACCCGAAGAAGCCAGAGTACTCCTCCAGTCAGTCGCCCGCGTCATCCTCACCGACACCGCCGAGACGCTGACCCAACAGGTCGAGCGTCGACGCCTGCCAACCCCCGCCCCGCTGCGCTTCACCCGCACTCTGCCCGGGGTAGCAGCCGCCACGCCGGTTCCACCTGAACACCGAGACTTGGTTTTCTTTAATGGCCATGGAGGATTTACGACCGATGGGCGCGAGTACGTCATTCAAATCAAGCCCGGTCATCCCACGCCCGCCCCGTGGTCGAATGTGTTGGCTAACCCGCGCCTGGGCACGGTCATTTCGGAATCTGGCAGCGCTTATACGTGGATCGACAACGCTCACGAATTCCGCCTGACCCCGTGGGCCAACGACCCGGTTCGCGATCCGGGTGGCGAGGCCATGTATATTCGGGATGAAGAAACAGGGCAGTTTTGGTCCCCCACGCCCCGGCCGGCTGCTGGCGGCGGGGCGTATACCTGCCGTCATGGTTTTGGCTACAGTGTTTTTGAGTGCACTCAGAACGGCATCACCACGGAACTATGGATGTATGTCGCGGTGGAAGCCCCGGTGAAATTTTTTGTCTTGAAGGTGCGCAATCGGTCGGGTCGGGCGCGCCGACTCTCGGTGACGGGTTACTGGGAATGGGTTTTGGGGCAATGGCGTCAGGACGGATTGATGCACATCATCACTAGCCATGAAGCCACCAGCAGCGCGATTTTTGCCCGCCATGACTTTAACCGCGACTTTGCCGCGAGGACGGCCTTTGTCAGTGTCAGTGAACCGGTTCGCTCGCTGACCGGGAATCGAACAGAATTCCTCGGCCGCAATGGCACCTATGCCCGGCCGGCCGCGATGACGCTCGACCGCCTCTCGGGCCAGACC
>JALRGB010000009.1 GCA_023253575.1 Verrucomicrobiales bacterium | reverse complement strand
AAGAACACACCACTTCTCTCGGATGCGGTTCCCAAGGCGATGCCTTGGGCTGGTATGTGGTGCCCATTCAGGGTAAATTGTACGATGGCGTTTTAGATCTCGTATATTCGCGGTGTTTTCGATACCGGGTCACCGCCGCGGTTGCAATCCCATGCCGCCAACCGGGGCATCGCGTCACATTGGGCTGGCGGCGATAGTGACGATGACGCCTTTGGAGGTGGGGGTGCCGCTTTCATGGGCGACTGAGTGCAATGGAATCAACGGATTGGCTTCTGGGTAGTAGGCGGCGGCGGCGCCCTCTGGCATGGTATAGGGGACGGCGAGGAAGCGGTGCACGCTGCGTTGTTCGCCCTGCCAGTGGCTGGTGATGTCGACGGGCTGGAGCGGGCGCAAGTGGCGGGCTTTCAACTCGCTGGGGGCCATGAAGACGATTCGGCGTTCGCCTGAGATGCCACGATAACGGTCATCGAGGCCATAGATGGTCGTATTAAACTGGTCGTGACTCCGCAGGGTTTGCAGCAACAACTGGCCTGGGAGCAGGGTGATCGTCTCCAGACTGGCTGGATAAAACGTGGCTTTGCCGCTTTTTGTTTTCCATGCGCGTTCCCGGGCGTCATTGCGGAGGTAAAACCCGCCGGGCTGACTGACCTTGAGTTCGTAGCCATCGAAATCGGGCACGACGTCGGCAATTTTTTGACGGATCTGGCGGTAATCATCGCAGAGGGAGGCCCAAGGCGTGGGGCTCTGGGTGCCGAGGGTGGCTTGGGCCAAAGCGGCGACAATGGCCGTTTCGCTGCGCAGATGCGGTGAGGCCGGTTCGAGGACACCGTGGCTGCTGTGCACGACACTCATGCTGTTTTCCACCGTCACAAATTGTTCGCCCGACGCTTGCCGGTCGATTTCGCTGCGGCCCAAGCACGGGAGAATCAGGGCCGTTCGCCCGGTAATAAGGTGGCTGCGGTTCAGCTTGGTGGACACGTGGGCCGTCAGGCGACACTTCTGTAAGGCGGTAGCGGTCGATACAGTGTCGGGTGCAGCCTGTAGAAAATTCCCTCCGAGGGCAAAAAAGACGCCGACCTTGCCCTCCAGCATGGCGGCAATCGACTGCACGGTGTCATAGCCATGGCGTCGAGGGGCGGTGAAGGAAAACTCGCGCTCGAGTGCAGCCATGAAGGATTCGGACATTTTTTCATAGATGCCGACAGTGCGGTTGCCTTGGACATTGCTATGACCGCGCACCGGGCAGAGGCCGGCGCCTAGGCGGCCGATGGCTCCGAGCAGCAGGTGCAGGTGGGCGACTTCGCGGATGGTGGCGACGGCATTGCGGTGCTGAGTCAGGCCCATGGCCCAGCAGGTGACGAGCCGCCGGTGGCCGGAGGCGCACTGGCGCGCGACGGCTTCGATTCGCGTCCGTGGCAATCCGCAGCTCGTTTCCAGCTCACTCCATTCCTGCCGGCGGATATGGGCGGCGTAGTCATCAAAGCCGGTGGTGTGCGATTGAATAAACTCGTGATCGACGAGATTCTCCTCGATGAGGGATTTGGCGAGGCCGAGGAAGAGGGCGTGGTCGCCATTGGGGCGGATGGCGAGGAATTCTTTAGCGAGGGGGGTGGCGCGGCCGAGCATGCCGCTCAGGTGTTGCGGGTGCATAAAGCCGGTTAATCCGGCTTCTTGTAGCGGGTTGACGGCAATGATCTGAGCGCCCTGGCGCACGGCCAATTCCAAAGTGCTCAGCATGCGTGGGTGGTTGGTGCCGGGATTTTGGCCGACGAGCAGAATGGTTTCGGCTTCTTCGATGTCTTGGAGCGTGACCGTTCCTTTGCCGACGCCGACCGTCTGCTGCATGGCGACACCGCTCGATTCATGGCACATGTTAGAGCAATCGGGCAGGTTGTTGGTGCCGAACTGTCGCACGAACAATTGGTATAAAAAGGCGGCCTCGTTGCTGG
>JALRGB010000802.1 GCA_023253575.1 Verrucomicrobiales bacterium | reverse complement strand
GGCCCGGGCCGGTATGGCTGCGTTGCTCGAAATTAAGACACCGGATGCTTTGACCATCGAGGTCCTGCGGGCAGCGGCTGAGCTGGGCGGGCGCCATTTTCCTACCTTGATATTGAGGGCATGGCGGTTGTATCCGCCCGCCCTTCGGGCGACGGCGGCTGAAGTGTTGACCTCACGGCCTGAGTGGGCGAGCCGCCTGTTGGACGCGGTGGAAGGCAAAGGAGGGGCCTTTGGCGGATTTGATCCCGCGACTCTGCCGGTCACGGTGCGCCGGTATTTTGCCACGGCGGCGCCGGACGAAATCAAAGCCCGGGCCCAATCCTTGCTAGGCACATGGAACGAGACTGGGGGAGATGTGAAGGCGTTGATCACCCGCAAACGCGCGGCGGCGCTGACCGGGGAACCGGACCTCGAGAATGGAAAAGCTGTCTTCACGGCGACCTGCGCCACCTGTCATGTGTTTCATGGTGGCGGGCAGGCGGTCGGTCCGGAATTGATCGGCTCGGGCCGGTCGAGCCTCGACGCGCTACTGAATAACATCATCAATCCTAACCAGATCATTGGCAACGGATACCAAAATATCGTCATTACCACCAAGGACGGACGCACTTTGAGTGGAAGGATGACCGAAGACACGCCGACGCGCGTGCGCGTGCTGGGCATTGGCGCCCGCGAGGAAGTCGTGGCCCGGGACCAGATAGAGACCCTGCAGGATACCGGCGTCAGCCTGATGCCGGCGGGGTTCGGGGAACTGCCAGATGAAATGATGCGTGACCTCGTTTGGTACTTGCTGGCGCCGCCCGAAGAAGGCCCGTTGACGCCCGAAAAGAAAGCCGCATTGGCTGCCCCAGTCACCGAACTCGCCGGGACGGCGGAGGCTCGGCCCTCTGGAGAGAGCGATGGCCCCTCGGATGCTGCCCGCATCGACTGGGAAAGCGTCAGCCTCTGGCAACCTGACTGGAAAGTGGTCGCCCCCGAATTCGAGGGCACCCCACGCAAACTTATCGAGTTCGAGGGCCGCAAAAACGTCCTGCAATTGCATCCTTTTCCGCCGCAGCCGGAGCGTCGTCCCGCCCGCCTGATCCGCACTCTCACCGTGCCCGCCGACGGTGAGCCTACCCTCACCTTCGAATGCGCCAGTCATGCGCTCGGCGACTGGGACCTCGTCGTTCAGATCAACGGAGAAATCGTGCAAAAAACCGTCATCGCCCCAGCTGACCAGCGGTGGCATCAACAGTCAGTCCCACTGGCCCGCTGGCGCGGCCAGACTATCGAAATCAGCCTCGAAAATCATGCCAGCGCTTGGCTGTACGAGTTTTCTTATTGGGCGGAATTAAGCCTTCGCTAGCTGCGGGACCACGCGGGAAAAACGAGCGTGGCGCGAAAGAGAAAGATAATGCGCGCGTGCACATGTGCCATAATGACACATTTTTGATTCGAGCATAAGAAAGTCTTATGCAAAAACACCTAAATCGTGGCGTTTTCGACAAAAAGCGGGGGAGGCGACGTTTTTTTCGTGACAGGTGGGGGGGATTTTTTTTATAGTGGAACAACGTGGGCCAAACTGTTTTTGGCCCTGAGTCTCCGAATTATTGGCATATGAAAAAGCAATTTCTGGGTGTTTTAACACCCTTGATACTTGGTTTATCCCCCGGCGTTTCGGCAGGGGATTTGATCGCATTCTGGAACTTTGACACTGTTGGCGATGGCATGGCGATTGACGCGCAAGCGGGTAATGTCGGCGTGCTTTTGAACGGTGCTCAATATACCAATCCTGGCACGGGACGGACCGGTACCGGGACGGACCGGGCGATGTTGTTTGGCAATGATCGTCACCGGATGCATGTCACGGACGCGTCGTTTCTGAATGCGGCTGGCACGGCCAACGCACTGTCGATTTCGTTCTGGCAAAATTTGTCTGAGTTACGCAACCAGACGACGTTCTTCGCCAATTCGGCGACGGTGCAGCGGGCGTTCAGCGCGCACACGCCGTGGAGCAACGGCACGATTTATTGGGATACGGCCGGCTGTTGTGATGGGGAAACGCAGCGGGTTTTTGTCGATCCGGGAGCGACTTGGCTGTCGACGTGGAATCACATCGTTTTGGTCAAGAGTGGCGATGCCAAAATCATCTATGTCAATGGTGTGGAGGTGCTTAACGGCGTCAACACGGGTCCATTGCCGACTGACTTCACGGAGCTTTTCATTGGCAACTCGTCCAATCAGGCTGAAGCGGTGAGCGGGTCGTTGGACGATGTCGCTTTCTTCAAGCGTGAGCTGACGCCAGCGGAAGTGGCCAGTTTGGCGGGCGGCGCCAGTCCGGCGTCGATTGATCCACCGAATGACACCGACAGCGACGGATTGCCGGACGCGTGGGAACTTCGTTTTGCGGCGGACCTGAATGTGTTGACGGCGACGGGCGATGCGGACAGCGACGGATTGGCCAATGCGGCTGAGTTTTCCGGGGCCACCAAGCCGACCAGCAACGATACGGATGGGGACGGATTCCTCGACGGCGTGGAAACCAAGACGGGGGTCTGGGTGAGCGCTTCGAATACGGGGACGAACCCGGTTATTGCGGACACGGATGGCGACGGTCTCAAAGACGGCGCTGAGAATAACTCCGGTGTTTTTGTAAGTGCCACGGCTGCAGGCACCAATCCGTTGGTGGCCGACAGTGATGGTGATGGATTTGGCGATGGGGCAGAAGCCTTGTACAGCAGCTCGAACCCGACCAACGAGTCGTCGCGTCCGCTGCGTCCAGGTCTGCTGGATTTGTTGGCCTACTGGGATTTCAACAACGACGGCAATCCGACCGAAACGTTGGACAAAGTCCGGAATTTCCCGGGTACGTTGAAAGAAGGCACTCTCTATAGTGCTGATGCGGGCGGTCGCACTGGCCAGCCTGGCGACAAGGCGGTGGACATGGGTGCTGCCGGCAACAGCGGCACTGGGGTCATTGTGGAGGGCGGCGGCTTCTTGAATATCGCGGGTGCGCAAAATCAAGTGGCGATCTCGTTCTGGCAAAACCTGTCGGGTACGCCGGATTCGTCTTCCATGTATGCGCAGGCGGCGACGGTGGAGCGCGGCATTAATGTGCACTCTCCATGGTCGAATGGTAACATCTATTTCGACACGAGCGGTTGTTGCGATGGCGGCACGCAGCGGATTGATGTTGCTGGCGGCCTGACTCCCGGAGTGTGGGAGCACGTTGTGCTGAACAAGAACGGCAACACCAAGGCCATCTGGGTCAATGGGGTGAAAATCAAAGAGGGCACCAATACCTCTCCTCTGGCGACGAATTTCACGCGGTTCTTCATGGGTACCGATGGCGGTACTTTGAACATGGCTGGACTGATTGACGACGTTGCTGTCTATGCGGACGCGCTGACCGACGCGCAAATTGCCCTGCTTTTTGCCGGTACCAAGCCGAACGATCCGGCCTTGGTTCCGCCGAATGCGGACGCCGACGGCGATGGCATGCAAGATGCCTATGAATTGGCCAACGGCCTCAATCCAAATGTCGATGACCGCGCCGGAGATGTTGACAACGATGGCTTGACCAATATCACGGAGTTCAATCGCGGCACTTTGCCGAACAATCCGGATAGCGATGGCGACACCCTCAAAGATGGTGTGGAAACGAAGACCGGCACCTGGGTCAGTGCGACCAATACCGGTACCGATCCATTGAAGGCTGATACCGATGGCGATGCCTTGACCGACACCGTGGAAACGAATACCGGCGCCTTTGTGAGCCTGACCAATACCGGCACCGATCCGAACAAGAGCGACACTGACGGCGACAAATGGCCTGATTTGACCGAGATTCAGTGGCCTTCAAATCCTGCGCTCAAGTCCTCCGTGCCAGCGCTGGATTCGGCCAAACTTGATCTCCTTGCTTATTGGGATTTCAACGACAACTCCAGCCCCAAAGTGGCCCGGGACCTTCAGCACGGTTTTGAAGCCAATTTCTTTGGTGATGCCACGGCCTTTTCCGACGGTGGACTCGGGGCTAGCGGTGCTGCGACCGATCGTGCGCTGGACCTCGGTGTGGCCGGCGGCAACAATGGGGCGCACGTCAGCGGAGCCAAGTGGTTTGGTCTGGGCGTGCCTAAGGGCAAGGTGATGACCAACCTTGGTTCACTCGGTGACGATGGCGACATGCGTCCGGGTGCGGCCGTCTTCGGGGTGCCGGGTGCGCTCACGGGCAGCACGGATACGGCGGTGAATCTGCCATCAGTCGTAAATACCGCGGTGCCTTTCAATCCAGCGTTGAATCCAGCGGGTGCTTGGACGGCGGAAGCGTGGGTCAACCCAGCGGCAGCCAATCCAGCGGGAACGCTGACGTGCGTTCTGTCTTCCGGCGACTTTGCGGCTCCACGTAAGGGGTGGCTGATTTATCAAAGCGACACGGGTTGGAACCTGCGGACCTATTACAGCGATGGTCTGGCCACCGCCGTCAATATCTCTGGTAACAATGGGGCAGCTCCGACTCCCGGAGCATGGACTCATCTCGTCGCTTCATGGGACGGCACAGTGGCCCGGCTTTATGTCGACGGTGTGCTGCGTGTGACCAGCGATCCGAAGCCGTATGTGGCGGGTGTAGCCGGCGCCTTTGCGGTCGGCTCACGTGCGGATGCTGGCTTTGCCTGGAACGGCGATGCGGACGAAGTGGCTTTCTACAACACGGCTCTCTCCGATGCGGTCATCCTTGACCACTACAACAACGCCAAAGCGGCCGCGCCTGCCCAACCATACAACGCCCTCGTGCTCGCCTCTAATCCAGTGGGTTACTGGCGCATGACGGACTCGACTCCTGGAGAGGTGCCGCCTGATCAAGTGGCCATCTCCTTCTGGCAGAAGCTGGATGCGGCCAGTGACAGCAGCGCGTTCTGGGCCTCTTCGCCGAGCAGCAGCGCCAATGAGCGCGGTTTCCAGGCGCACGTGCCATGGTCCAATGGCAACATCTACTTCGACACGGCCGGGTGTTGCGCCTCACCAGCGCAGCGTTTGGAAGGGCCGGGTGAAACGGTGGCCGGCGAGTGGCAGCACTTCGTCTTCCAAAAGAATGGTGGCAGCAAACAAGTCTGGCGCGATGGCACCATGATTCTCTCCGGAGAAGACGCGGCCATGCTACCTAATGACTTCACTCGTCTGACCATCGGCGCTGAACCTTCCGGATCCGGTGGTATCAATGCCACTCGCGGTTTGATCGATGAATTCGCCGTCTTTGGCGAAGCCCTCACTGAAGCGCAGATTCAGCGGCTGGCCGCTGGCGAAAGCGCCAAGTCCTTGGTGGGCGGTGGTGGTACGCCGATTGAGTTCACCTCGGTGAGCTACAATGCGGCCACCAATCAGTTGACGCTGACTTGGAAATCCCAACCTGGCAGCACCTACACGCTGCAGGCATCCCAGACGCTGGCTACATGGCCAGTAGAGTTGAATGACAATATCGCCTCCGGCGGCGCCACCACGACCTACGTGCACAATGTGTCCACCTTCCCTGGTGGCTCCCCACTGGCGCTGTTCTATCGCGTGAAGCAGAATCCATAATTATCCATTAGGGTTCATGACCCCATGCGCGCATGGGGTCATCAAACCACGGATTCTTCCAGCCCGCCGCCACCCTTTAGGGAGGCGGCGGGTTTTTTTATGGCTGGTGCGGCGAGCAAAGAACTGATGTCCAAAGAGGCAAGACACCCACTTTTATTGTTGGGCTTGCGGAAAATGAGTGGGTGTCTGCGATTTGGTGTACCACACCCCGACAAATCATCTCGAATGAATCATACCCGATCCACCGCAATTATCGCGGTGCGGCGCACCAGTCCGTGACACCAGTCGGTGTCTCAGATGCACTCAGAACACGATTTCCCCGTTGATACCTCGCCAAAAGCGGCGAGGCGTGATTAGAAAGGAAGGGGCTGTCGTGGAGAAATCCGCCGAGCTGGGGCTCCGCGCTCCCGGCACAGACTTAAGCGACGTGCCGCAGCTTGGTGAGGCGTCCGCCGGTCACCCATTCTGTGACAAAAAGATTGCCCTGTTGATCGAAGGTGGCGTCATGAGGGTGGACGAATTTTCCTGGCAGCCATTTGTCTTTGTGGGCCAGACCGCGGAAGCCTGAGGTTTCCTTGATGGTTTTGATCCATGCGGGATCGTCGTTGAGACGGGCGAGGACGCGACCTTCGGGATCGAGAAACGCGAGGCGGCCGATAAAGACTTCGGTGCAAACCATGACATCACCGCGGGTGTCGAGCGAAGCCGGGCCGTCGATATCGGGGATGCCCGAAAGAAACTGGCCATCGAGAGAGAAGTACTGGATGCGGTGGTTACCACGATCACAGACAGCGACTTTCGGGATGCCATTGCGTCCGTCGAACCAGTGGCCATGGGGGGTGGCGAGTTGACCCTTTTCCTTGCCGCTCCCGCCGAAAGTGCAGAGGTAATTGCCTTGGGCGTCGTAGCGGTGGAGGAAGTTGCTGCCGTAACCGTCGCCGACGTGCCAACCGCCGTCTGGGCAGAAGCTGATGTTGGTGGGGTTGAATGATTCTCCTTTATCGTAGCGGTGGGACTGTGGTGGTGGACCGCCTTCCCAGACGACGTCACCTTTGACGGTGAGTTTTTGCGCTTTGTTCCATTTTTCCGGAGGGAGGCCGAAATTATTGGGCGAGAGGTAAATAAAGTCATCACTGCCTTCGCGACGGATGTCGATGCCATGACCGTAGCCTTGGTGCTGGGGCGCCATGGAGCGGACGAATTTTCCTTCGGGATCGAAGACAAAGACGCTACCGGGGCCGCCTTGGTGCGAGATATAGATAAACCCTTGGCTGTCAATGGCGACTCCGTGCGTGGCGTCACCGTAATGATGGCCATCCGGCAGTTGACCCCAATAATGATGGCACTCGAACTTGAAAGCTCCGTCGCCGATGACTGGGGTGGCGGAGGCCTCGGCGGCCTGAAGAAGGAGGTTGGGTGTGCCTAGGGTGGCGGCGGTAGTGGCGAGGGAGGAGTGGCGGAGGAATGTGCGGCGGTTCATGATATGGAGCGTGGGGGTTGCGATGAAGCACAAGAGACAGACGGGAACATCATGTGGCGGAAATTTGTCTGGGGCAAGTGCCGGGTGAGCGGGCGCTCGCGTGGAATGGTGACGGCGTCGTTGCGGTGCGCATGGGTGGCAATTACCGAAAAAAACAAGGTGGCTTGCGCGTCTGGCGGCGCATTCTGTAGGGTGGGTTGTGACCTGACCCGGGTGGGGTGGGTGCCCCGGCCTGACCATCTCTCCTTATGACTCCGTTTCCTGCTGTCCCTGTGCCGATTGATCCGCTGCCGCCATGGCAGCGGCCGGATTTTCTGCCGTCGGCCCCGTTGGACAGTTATGGCTATCTTTCCGACCATGGTCGGCGGGAGTGCACGTTGGAGGACTTGCGGCGCGAGGTCGCGCTTGGGCCTGACGAGGATGTGCATTTTGTGTGGCAGCCGGGTTTGGGGCGTTGTGTGCCCACGGGTGAGGCGTCGGCAGTTTTTGATGTTCTGCGGGAGGCGCAGCTGGCCCGGGTGCGGGTTGTCTTGCGGAGCAAGGCGACTTGGGCGTTGGTGACTGGGGTGGGGGTCTATTTTTTTGGTGAGCGTTTGTTGGGCATGCCATTCAGTTGGCTGGCGATGTTATGGGGTGCTTTTTTTGCGTTGCCGATTATCGACTGTTTGGTGCGCCAGCGCGAGTGGAGTCGGATGACGGTGGCGGATGCTCCGGAGTTGGGGGAGGCTTCGCGTTTTATGCATTGGCTGTCGTGGTGTACGCCGACGAAAACGACGCATGTGATCATTGGCGTGTTGGTGGTGATTTGGCTATTGAGCGAGGCGGCGGGTGTGAATCGGGCGATTGTGGCCTTTGCGATGGATGAGCAGGGAGTGAACGCGGGCGCGTGGTGGAAGGTGCTGACGTGTTTCTTTTTACATGGCGGGATTGTGCATTTGGTTTTTAACGCCATGGCCTTGTCCCGGCTGGGGCAGTGGGTGGAGGGGTTGACCGAAGCGGCTTGGATTCCATTGATTTTGCTGGTGGCCACGCTGGGGGGATCGTTGGCGGGTTATCTTTTGCCGCCGGACGTGCCGTCGGTGGGTGCTTCGGGCGGGGTGCTTGGGCTGATGGGGTTTTTGTTGGTCTTTTGCCGGGCGCCGGAGCGCGCCATTCCCCGGGCCTTTCAGCGGCAATTGTGGCAGTGGGCGGCGTATGTGTTGTTGCTGGGGTTGATCGGCTGGAAGGTGATTGATAATGCGGCGCATTTGGGCGGGTTGCTGGCCGGGGCGGGTCTGGGGGTGGTGGCCAACGCCACGCTGCCGCGGGTGTCGCCTCCGGTCCGGGCCGTCTGGGTCCCTCTTGTCGGCTGGACATCGGCAGCGATCCTTGCTGGCACGGCCGCCTGGATGGGGTGGGTTTTCTGGAAGGCGGTTTCTTTGTAAGCGCGGGCCGGCGATCGCGGTTCTGCTTGTTCCAGCGTGGGACCGCGGCTAAAATCGAAAGCATGATTCTTACGGGCATTGGAGACGAGGCGGGTGCACCGCTGGCCGCGCAAATCACGGCCGCTCAAACGCTGGGCTGGCGGCAGCTGGAAATGCGCAACGTGCAAA
>JALRGB010000656.1 GCA_023253575.1 Verrucomicrobiales bacterium | reverse complement strand
TGCGGCAGGTCATGGCCGTGGTCCGGGAAACTAATCCAACCATGGTGCTGACCCACTCGCCGGTCGATTACATGGAAGACCACATGGTGGCCGCCCGGCTGGCTGTGACAGCGGCTTTTGCCAAAAATGTCCCGAATTTCCATTCCTCCCCAGCGCGTCCCGCGGCGTCTGGAGATGTGACTGTCTATCATGCCATGCCGCATGGCTTGCGTGGCCCGATGCGAGAGGAAGTAGTGGCTGATGTACTGGTCGACACCTCATCCGTACATGAAAAGAAGCTGGCGGCTCTGGCTTGCCATCAAAGCCAGCAAGGGTGGCTGGCTGCGACTCAGGGAATGAATAGTTATTTACAGGCGATGGACGACATGTCCCGTGAGATGGGGCGGCGCAGCGGTTGCTTCAAGCATGCCGAAGGCTGGCGGCGGCATCTGCACTTGGGATTGGCGCGGGACGATCACGACGTCTTGAGTGCCGAGCTGGGTACCGGAGCGACGGCGCCTGACTGCCGCTGACCGCGCCGGACGCAGAAAAGCACGCTGCTGCTTCGCCCTGAGATGGGGGTGATTGGTCTAGCGCAGTGGGTAGTTCGTCCATTCCTTGTCGACGAAACGACGGATTTCAGATCAAAGCCACGGTCATGAAAAACAAAATGATTGATGTCCGAGGACAGATTTCCAGTCCCTTGATTTGGGTCGCGGTGGCAGCATCGGCGCTAGCGGTAGTTTGTGCACCGCAGGTTGGGGCTCAAGGGTGTGTGGCCGGACGCTGTCCTGCTGGAGCGCCCCTTGGATTCCAGCAGGCAGGATTGGAATTGGGAGAGCGACCCTTTGCTGGGCTGCAGACGTCCTTTGGTTATCGATGGTTGCGGTCCGACCGGCATTTTATTGGCAACGATGAACAGGAAGAGCGCGAAGAGCAGGGGAGTGAGGTGGTCAACGAGTTGGGTACCTTCAACTTTGGTTTCAACTATGCTCTTACGCCGCGGTACGGTTTCTCTTTGGATGTCGCATGGGTAGAAAACGAACGATCCAGCCCGGTTTATCTGGAAAACAACCGGGCATTGCCGGTCGTTGGCCGTTGGAATTCAGGAGCTAGCGGCTTTGGTGATATGCGCTTGGGTCTGCATGGGTGGTTGTGGGATCCGGCGGCCCACGCCTCGCAGCACGGTCGCCTTGAAGAGGAAGGGGCGCCCGCGGCATCCAGCCCGGTCGCGCGGCGGGGTAATCTCCGGATCAGTCTTGGGCTGGACCTGCCCACCGGTGAAAAAGACGTGATGAGTTATCGAAAGACGTATCGCGACGGCCGTATCGTCTCCACCGACGCCCCACAGCCCGTGGACCAGTCGATCCAGCCGGGGGATGGCGGATGGGGGATTCCCATTGATTTGTACGGTTACTTCCAGCTGACCGAAACCGTCTCGACGTACCTCCAGGCATCGTACCTCATCACCCCGGAAACCGACAATGGGGTGCCCACACTTCGCTCGAATCCATTCGAGGCAGTGATGTCGATTGGCGACACCTTCATGGTTCGCTCAGGCGTGGAATGGACCGTCAGCCGCGAGCATGGTGTCACAATTGGATTGGGATTGCGCAGCGAAGGTCAGCCGGTCGAGGATCTGGTGGGCAGCAGTGACGGGTTTCGCCGTCCCGGTATGAACATCGCTTTTGAACCCAGTCTTTCATGGATGAAGAACGGATGGAGCGCGTCGCTGTCCGTGCCGGTCGTATTTTACAACGAACGCTTTCAAAGCGTGCCGGACCAACAATGGCAGGAAGCCACCGGTATCCCGCGCCATGGCGATGCCTCGTTCGCTGATTATTACGTGATG
The DNA here is from genome assembly GCA_023253575.1 of Verrucomicrobiales bacterium. GTDB lineage: Bacteria > Verrucomicrobiota > Verrucomicrobiia > Verrucomicrobiales > V1-33 > CAJBME01. Next base: position 987 of record JALRGB010000656.1, on the reverse strand, counting down.
TTGTCGATTGGCCGGCAGTTTTAGACGTTTTGGCTGGCCCGCCGGTCTTCGGGGCATGGCGGGCGGGGGGTGAGTGGCTCCGGCGGTGCAGCCGCTGGGGTAGGACTGGCGCGACTGGGCGCAGGTCCATGCCGGTCGATACCGAGGCGGGTGTCGACTGGTGGGGGTGGGGTTTATTTGGGTTGATTGCGCCGGGTCAGTCGCCACGATGGCGGTCATGAGTTTTTCACTATCAGGAAAATCGATTATTGGATTTGGGCGTGGGGTCGGGGTGGAAGCGGCCTATTCTGGAGTCAACCCGTTGACTGGGGAGACTTTGGAGCCGGTGTATGTGGGGGCGCTGGAGTCGGAAGTCGCTCGGGCTGGGGATTTGGCAGCTTCGGCCTTTCTTTCGTATTCTGTGTTATCGCCGCGGAAGCGGGCAGGATTTTTGCGGGCGGTGGCGATGCATATTGAGGCATTGGGCGGGGATTTGGTGGAGAGGATGATGGCTGAGACGGCGTTGGCGAGTGGGCGGGTTGAGGGGGAGCGGGCGCGGACGTGTGGGCAATTGAGGATGTTTGCTGATTTGATAGAAGATGGATCGTGGGCGGACGTGCGGATTGAGACGGCGCGACCTGACCGGGCGCCATTGCCGAAGCCGGATATGCGGTCGATGTTGATTCCTTCTGGGCCGGTGGTGGTATTTTGTGCGGGCAATTTTCCATTGGCCTTTTCGGTGGCAGGCGGGGATGTAGCTTCGGCGTTGGCGGCTGGGTGTCCGGTGATTGTCAACGCGCACAGTGGTCATCCGGGCACGGCGGAGCTGGTTGGATTGGCGGTGGTGGCGGCGGCTCGTGAGACGGGTATGCCGGAGGGGGTGTTTTCGTTATTGTACGGGGCGGATTATGGTGTCGGGCAGGCCTTGGTGCGGCATCCGGCGGTGCGCGGGGTGGGATTTACGGGGTCGCGGGCTGGTGGCACGGCGCCATGTAGGAGCGGCGGCAG
>JALRGB010000162.1 GCA_023253575.1 Verrucomicrobiales bacterium | reverse complement strand
CGAGAAAATTCCGTTGTTGGCGGGCGCGGAGAGCGTTCACTTCGGGGTTGCTGGTGGGGCCTTCGATTCCGCAGTTCCAGCTTTCATTGTCTTGGCTCCCATCGCGGTTCATCTCGCCATTGGCCTCATTATGTTTTTCATTGTAGCTGACGAGGTCCCGCAGGGTGAATCCGTCGTGAGCGGTGATGAAATTTAAGCTGGCATTCGGCCTGCGGCCGTTGTGGGCATAGAGGTCGCTGCTACCTGCCAGCCGCGAAGCCAGCTCACCGACGGATCCGCCGTGGCCTTTCCAAAACCGCCGCACACAGTCCCGGTATTTACCGTTCCATTCGGTCCACAGCACCGGGAAATGGCCGACCTGATAGCCGTTGGGTCCGAGATCCCATGGTTCGGCAATCAGTTTGACCCGGGAAAGCACCGGATCCTGATGAATAATGTCAAAAAATGCCCCTAATCGGTCGACCTCGACCACGTCACGAGCGAGGGCGCTGGCCAGATCAAATCGAAAGCCATCGACATGCATTTCCAGCACCCAGTGGCGCAGTGAATCCATGATGAGCTGTAGGACACGGGGATGAGCTACGTTCAATGAATTGCCGCAGCCGGTGTAATCGACGTATCGCGACCGGTCGTCGGCCAGACGATAATAGGCGGCATTGTCAATCCCCCGAAATGAGAGCGTAGGCCCGAGATGACCGCCTTCCGCCGTATGATTGTACACCACGTCGAGAATAACTTCGAGGCCGGCAGCATGCAGATCACGCACCATAGCTTGGAACTCGGATACGGCTCCCTCCGCTCCGCTCGCGGCATAACGAGGGTCCGGAGCAAAAAACCCCAGCGTATTATAACCCCAGTAATTCACGAGGCCACGCTCGAGCAAAAAATGTTCATCTACATGATAATGAACGGGCATTAATTCAACCGCGGTCACGCCTAGTAGGTGCAAATGAGCAATCGAAGCGGGTGATGCCAGCCCGGCATAAGTCCCCCGGATTTCTGTGGGTACACCGGGATGTTGTTGGGTGAATCCTTTGACGTGCACTTCGTAGACGATCGTCTGGTGCCATGGGGTGCAGGGTGGGTGGTCGTCTTGCCAGTCGAAATCCATGCGGGTGACCCGCGCCAGAGCGGCGCAGGAGGCGGTGTCTTCGTCTCGGTCATTGACGGCGGCATCCCAGCGCAGCGGGCGGGCGATGGCTTGGGCGTAGGGATCGAGAACCACCTTACGGGGATTAAAGCGATGTCCGGCGGCGGGATCATACGGGCCGTGTACGCGATATCCATAGACCTGTCCGGGCGGCAGACCCGGAACGAACCCGTGCCAGACTTGATCAGTCACTTCTGGAAGCGGGATCCGGCAGGTTTCTGTCAGCGCGTCGGGTGCGTCGAAGAGGCAGAGGTCCACGCCGGTCGCATGCTCCGAAAAAAGCGCAAAATTGACTCCCTGCGTGGTCATGGTGGCGCCCAGTGGGGTGGGTCGACCTGGCCAGATAGCAGGAGGAGGGTTCATGGGACCGGGGAAGCGAAATGGCGTCGGATTGAAGGGGTGGGGGAGCAGGACGGGGACTGGGTAGCGGAGCGGCCCGCTCACGCGGCCTAGGCCTCAGTTTAATCACAGTAAAACCGTGTCGGCTGCCGTGTGGATGACAGCACGGCCTGCCAGAGTTCTCC
>JALRGB010000629.1 GCA_023253575.1 Verrucomicrobiales bacterium | reverse complement strand
CGGCCGTTAGTTCGACCCGTGATAATTTCCTGATTGAGATGAAGGAGGTGGAAAAAGGCCGGTCGTACGAAGTTGTGATGACGCCGAAATCGACGGCCGAGCCGACCTTGGGGGCGGTCAAGCTCGAGACCAACTGTGAACTGACGCGGTACAAAAACCGTCTGATTTTCGTCAATGTGGTGCGGTCCCGCCGGCCGGCGGCGGCTGGGACACCTGGGTCTACCACCCCGGCGGCTGCGGCCCCGGCGGCTACGGGCGGACCGGCGGTTAAACCTGCAGGCCGATGAGGGCGTTGTTTATACAAGCGGTGGTGTTGGTGGTGTTGGCGGCGGCTGGGGGGTGGCTGAGTTTCCGGCACCATCCAGAGGCGCCGGCGTTGTATTTGCATCTCGAGACGCGGGTGGCGGAGGGTGAGGTGACTTTAGCGATGGTGCGCGAGCTGGAAGCGGCTGGCGGGGTGTTGTGGATTGATGCGCGGGTGCGATCTGAGTATGAGCGGGAGCATGTCCCCGGGGCGGTGCTTTTGAATGAGCAGGAGTGGGAGCAGCTGATGTTTGAGGCCGTGGAAACGCTCTCGCGGAATGACAAGCCGGTGGTTATTTATTGTGATGCGCAGCGCTGTGATGCCAGTCATCGGCTGGCGGAAAAGCTGCGGGATATTGGCCAGCCGGACGTTCGGGTCTTAGCTGGCGGCTGGCAGGCATGGAAATCGGGGCAGGCCCGTTGAAATGGGGCGATGGTGGTTGGGTCGGGAATCGATGTTCGGGCCGTTGCGCTGGCTTCCGGGTCGGCCATAGTTCTTTTATGATCTGTGTTCGCTGGCTGGCAGTGTGTTGTGGCCTCGCGGTTTCTCCGGCCGCGCCGGCTGCGCCGGGAGAAGAATTTGCTGGAGTCGTGGCCGGTTTTTCTCAGCTGGAATGGTTGGCGGGAGCCGGTTTGAACGAAGAGCCATTGGACAATAATGACTGGCTTCCGGAATTTGAGGGGGCAGCCGCCGTGGAAGTAGAATTGTCGAATCCGCATTTTGCGGCGGCCGATGCTCTCGGGCGCGTCTTTATCGCCGACAAAGCGTCGCACAGTATTTTGCGAATTGATCCTGACGGCCGGATTTTCACGCATGCGGGGCTTCATGTGGCGGGGACGGGGCAGCTGCCAGCGGCTCCCGCGACCACGCAGGCGCTAGACTCGCCCAACGGCCTGTTCGTGAAGCCGGATGGCACGGTCTTTATCTATGATACGGGCAATCACCGTATCCGCCGCGTCGCTCCGGATGGCACCATGACCACCGTGGTCAATGATGCTTCTCGGACCTACAGCGCCGTCGGGCGCGGGCTGTGGGTCAGTCCGGATGAAAAAACCGTGATCTATACCGACGGCACCGTCGTTAAACAATCGCGCAATGGCGTTATCACCACCCTTGCCACCGGTTTTGAGGAGTTGGGCAACATCGACGTGCATCCACGGACCGGACGGCTCTACGTTACGGATCGCGCTTCCACCGATACCACAAAAAGTGCGGTCTGGCGGCTCGAGGTCGACGGCACCCGGACGCGCGTGGCTGGCAACGGCGGGGTCTCAGGCGGCGGGGATGGATGGCCCGCCACCGAGACGTTTCTCGACCAAGTCCGCGGCATCGCCTTCACCCCCAGCGGTGGATACTTCCTCTGCACGCACAAAGGCGGAGATGTCTGGTATGTGGATCTGGATGGCATCATTCACCTCTTTCTGCAGGGACGCGGCTCGGGAAATCGCAACGATGGCAATGGCCAAAGTCCGCCCGTCACGGGGTTCGACGTCCTCAGCGAACCCCGATCAGTTTCGCTGGCACCGAATGGCGACGTCCTCATCGCGACCAATGATACCGGATATATTCGACGCGTGCGGCATGCCGAAGTCCCGCGACAGCCCGCTCCGGAGTGGCTGACCGTGGCCGTGCCGCGTCAGGGCAGTCATCACTTGCGGTGGACCGCCACTTCAGGCTCGGTCTATCTCGTCGAGCGCAGCGTGAACCCCGGTCAGAACGACTGGGCTGTAGTCGCCATCACCAAGCCAGAGAGTGGGGTGGGGGAATGGTCCGGCCCGGCTGTGCCAGCCGCTGAAAATTTATTTTATCGCATCGCCCCACCTCGTTGAAGCCGGCCGACCGGTGGCTTCGCCGATGGTCGCCGATGGGCCATGGATTCTTCTCTTCTGTAGCCGTGGGTCGCTGACCCCGGTTGCGGCGCCGAACGTTTTTTTGGCAGGCGACTGGATTTGAAGAGGCGGTTTTGGATACGTGTCTTGAAGGATGTGGCCTGAGGGCCAAGTGTGGAAACCGGGGC
>JALRGB010000584.1 GCA_023253575.1 Verrucomicrobiales bacterium | reverse complement strand
CCCACGAGCCAACAGAAATTTGATGTCGTCAAACGTCAGCTTCCCTTCGGCCCGGATTTTTTCACGGTGATGAGTTTCGTAATCAGCCAGCAGCGAAGCCAGTCCGCGCGTCCGCTGGAGCATGACCGCGGCCTCGTCCGCCAGCAGCCGGGCCATCAATCCTGCCAGTGCTCGACAGGCCGCCCCCTCGAGCACTATCGGACTCCAAACTTTGAGATGAGCGCACCCTTGCCTCACACCGTTCCATTCAGGAAGGATATTTTTCCGAAAATAATCAAACTCTTTGGGCGCAGGTGTTCCAGCGGTGTAGCCAGCGATCGCCTGAGCTACTTCACGCAACTTCGCGATCTGGCGCGGCTGCAAGGTTACCCCCTCGAGCGCGCTCGAGAACTCAGCGTAAAGATCCGCAGGATCGCGGGTCGGCACTTGCAGGTACCATGGCAACCCAGCCCAAACGGCCGCCGCTCCACCCCATTTGTCGGGATCCGGATCGAGCAGCCACGCAAAATGATTTCCGGCAATAAACGCATCAAACGCGCGGTGCAGGGATTTTTCCTCAAGCCCAAATGTGGCCTGATCGAAGGCCGCGATAAAATCATCTTGTTCCTGCAGGCGGTCATCCGGAACGGCTTGAAATACTCTTCGACACAATTCCTCCCGCTCGCGCTCCACATCCGCTCCCTGCAGGAGCGACAGCGTCCCGGCCAGTCCGAACTCCAACGGAAACGCCCCGACAATCCGGATGAAAAAACTATCTAGGGTACCCAGCGACAACTGCGGCAACCGGTCGATAACAATTCGCAACCAGCGCACGACTTCAGCGGCGGACAGGGTGGGAAACTGAAGGTCGTCCGCCAGTTTGCGGCGAGCACCGTCATCGACCGCGGCCGTCGTCAGCCGGTGGAGGATTTTCTCGAAAAATTCCGCCGCTGCCTTGCGGGTAAACGTCAAGGCCACAATCCTCTCGGGGGCTTGTTCGAGAGCCAGCAGGCGCAGGTACCGCGTGACGAGGGCGTGCGTCTTACCAGATCCCGCTGACGCCAAGATAGCTTCGTGAGCCAAAGGGGAGGAAGGGTTCATAAGGAAAGCAAAGCCGTGGGATCTACCGTCGCCAATGGGTCGTCCCGCAACAACCGGGCAAAGGCATCATGGCTTCCGCCTTCGCGCGGCGGCCAGAAAACCCGTCGACTGATCGCCTCCACCACCCCCTGCGCGCAGGCATGAGCCTCCTCCAGCAGCGACTCATCCAACTCGGACCAGTTTTCATAGGCGCATTCTTCGGCCGCCTTGACCAAGTGAAAATACCCCACTTCGGGCACCACCCCGTACGCCTGCCGCGCCGCCAGAGCGTACAGCGGAAGTTGCAGATCACGCCACGCAAACAATTTTCCGTCGGACTCTTCATACACCTGCCAGCGTGGCCGCTCCTCCAGCGCGCGCGCGCCACTCAGCTTGGTCCCGAGATGCACCTCCTTCACCTTCCGCGCCGCATCACTCGTCTTATAATCAATGATCCGCCACTCTCCCCCACGCCGGTCAATCCGGTCAATCCGCCCGCGCACTTCCAATCCGCCCACCATCCACGGCCCGCCCAGCATCTCAGCAAAGGAAACTTCCGTGTGCTCAGTCCGCCACCCGTCGCGCACACTCTGCGCCTGCCACCTCGCAAAAGCCGCTAGTCGCTTCCCCGCCGACGCGAGCTGCACCCGCAACGGAATCGTCAAATGAGCCCCATGCGTCCTGCCCAGCGCCACCCGCAGCCGGTCCCGTAGAAAATCAGCAATCACCCCGGCATCCGTACACACACCAAGCCCCGGTTCGTGCGCCAAATCTTTCAAGGCCGCATGACACAGTACACCAAAACCCATCGCATCAAGCTCACGCGGCTCCAGATCAACCGCTTTCATGCCCAATCCATGTCGTAAATAAAAACGAAATGGACACGCCAGATAGTCGCGAAAACTCGTCACTCCCACCGCCGATAATAACCGCGGCGCCGGCACCCGCAGCCGCCACGCCAACCGCCGCGCCGGCAATGAGGCCGCCTCCGCAACCGACCCGCCACCGAAAAGCGCCAACGCCCGGTCCGCTAACTCGTCGTCAGGCCGCAAAAATAACAATCGCGACGGCCGTAAGACGTCGCCCGCCGACGAATTCCGACCGAGCACAAGATCCACCCGGCCACCGACCCGACGCGACGCCAGCAAGCCGTGCAGTAAATGCGCGTCCCGAGCAAACCTCGCGGCATTACCACGCCTCAACCCAAGCTGGCTGCGCAGCGACTCCGGCAAATACGGATCTCCCACCACCGCATCAGGCACAAAACCATCATTCAAACCAGCCAACACCACATGCGGCGCCGATTCCCATGCCAGCTCCAGCCACCCGTTCACGTCCACCGCCTCATCCGGCCGTTCCCCCACCTCCATCCGTATCAATCGCAACTGCGGCAACACTATCCCCAATTGCGCCGCCGGCGTAAGTTCCAATCCAGCCATGGCCGCCGCCACCGATGTCTGGCGCAAACACCCCGACAATTCGCGAGCGAGCGCGCAAAAGACCGCTCCCTCAGGACTGGCTTGCGGGAAACTCCTCGCCCCATACATCGATGTCAGCACCGACGCGACCGCCGTCTCCACCGGCGGACAAGCACACTCATCAAGCAGGGCCATCGCGGCCGTGATCACTGCATGAACCACACCCCCAGATTCGCCCTCGGACAGGAGCCGCCCGTCCTGCAGCGACTGGGGCAGGTGATCTGCGGCACACTGGTCCCACATAGTCAGCAAATCCGCCTGCGTCACCGTGGCGGCAAGTCCGGCACGACGACGCAACAGCGCGGACACGGGGGGAAAGCGGAGCCACTGGCCAAGCGCCCGAAAGGACGGCTCACGCAACAGTCGAGCCAGTCCGTCGAGCACATGCCAAAGTTCATGATCGCCGGCCGACACGCCGTCCGGCAGATAACAGATCATCGATTTCTCACACAAATTATCCTGATTATCAACGGATGACGAAACAAGGGCGGCCGCCACTTCCGGATCGGCCACTCCCAGCCGGAGCGTGGCAGCCGGGTCGGCATGCCCCGCGGCCACCGAGCGGACCATGGCCGCCTGCTCGGTCGGACCGTCCACCAAATGACAATTCTCCAGCGGCAGCGGCAGATCCCTAGCCACCGCCCACACCGCCGGATCGGGCCGCCCCCACACATCAAATGAATCCTCACGGTCCCGCGGCGCCGCCACCAATACCGTGACCGGAATCCCGGCCGCCCCGCAACACGCCGCCGCCGTAACCGCGCTTTCCATGGGATCAGACACCGCCACCAAGTCAAGTCGAGCCACCCCCGGAGGCATGACGGGAGCCGCCGCCGCCTGCTGCCGTGCCGTCTGAGCATCGTCCCGCCCCACCGCCGCGAGGCGGGCCAAATACATCGTTTCCAGACGGGCCAGATCCCGCCAGCGCGCAGCCTCTGGGTGATCCGCTTCCGTCAACCGCTCTGCCGCCGCCGCCATCGTCATACCGCCCTCACCCAGCGTCTGCCGCACCGCTTGCCAAGCCTCAGCGACATGCAGCGCCCACTCGACGTCAGTCCGCGGGGGCACTTGGGGAAAGAGCGCGGGAAAATCGTTCAGGTCCACCCCACCCAGCACAGCAACCCACATCAGCGCGGCTTCAGCGGGAGTGGCGACCGGCAGTCCGTCCGGACGCACCACGGTCAGAAACGCCTCCGGGGTCAGCACCTGCGGCGGAAAAACCGCGGATCCACGCTCCGCCGCCCGCTCCGCCAAGGCCTCGCGCAACCGCCGCCCGCTCTGACGCGTGGGCACAACAATCAAACGATCGCTCAAATCTAGCACCCCAGCGCGCCAGTCGGAGGCCAGATAATCGACCACCGCGGCCACCAGCGGGCGGTCCCACCCCAAAAACTTCCGGGTTGGAGTGTATGAATCAACAGAGGGAGAAAGGGAGGACCCGGTCATAAAAGCGGTTAAAGTTCAAGCCAGCGAGCGCACGACTTTGCGGATAATTTCCATCCCTTCCTCCGCCTGAGCCCGCGGGAGATTCAGCGCTGGGAGCAGACGGACGATCTGGGTGCCGCTGGGTA
>JALRGB010000486.1 GCA_023253575.1 Verrucomicrobiales bacterium | reverse complement strand
GGGGGCGGGATGATGGGCATGAAAAAGGCGCAGGCTGAGCCTGCGCCATTTTCATGAATCTGGAATGTCGGTGGTGAGGATCCGGTTTTAGTTGGCGCCGGCGGCGACGACATCCGGAGTTTTCACATTCACGCGACGTCCTTCGCGGTCGAAGAAGACGTGGCCTTCGGTGAGGGCGAAGATGGTATAATCGCGACCGAGGCCGACATTTTTACCCGGGTGCCATTTAGTGCCACGCTGGCGGATAATGATATTGCCTGGGATGACGTGTTCGCCGCCGAATTTCTTGACGCCGAGACGTTTGCTGTGGCTGTCACGTCCGTTTTTAACGGAGCCTTGTCCTTTCTTGTGGGCCATGGTGGAGTGGGGTGGTGAAGTGGGGGGAGCGGCGGGGTGGCCGCTGCGCCCGGGATCTCAATATCTGTGATGTGACCGGCGGATGAGCCTAGGCAATCGAAGTGATTTCCAAGCGGGTCAGCTGGCGGCGATGGCCTTTGGTTTTGTGATAGCCTTTGCGGCGGCGGTATTTGAAGGCGGTCACCTTGGGGGCACGATGCTGGTCAACGACCTTGGCATGAACGAGAGCGCCTTCGACGAGGGGATTGCCGATGAGGGCTGTCTCTCCGTCGTTCACGTAGAGGACTTCAGAAAACGACGTTTCAGCACCGACCTCAAGGGCCAGTTTTTCCACGTCGAGCTTGTCGCCCGGTTTAACTTTGTATTGCTTGCCGCCGGTTTTGAAAATCGCGTAGGCCATGGGAATGTGCGGTGTCTCCGAAGAGGAGTGGGAACTAGAAGGCCGGTGGATGCTGAGCGCAGCGCCTCGTCCGGCCAAACGGGCAGATAAAATCCACACGCTCTGCATTTCGGCAAGGGGAAAGTTTCAATCTGGTTGAAATCGGAGGGTAATGCGGTTTTGGTGGTACATGAACGAGTGGTTTTTGATTGTGGGGATGGTGGTGGCCGGTTTTGGGCTGCGCACTTTTGAGCACTTATGGCTTCGGAAGGGTGGGGCGCTGTGTTTTTTGGCGGCGACGTATGGGGTGGCGCTGAGTTTGACCGGCAGCCATGCGGCTGGGGTGGTGGCGGTGGCGGCGTGGTTTTTTCTGCCGTGGCTGGAGATTTTGATGCGGATCCGTCATTTGCGTCTGCCCTTGGACAAGCCGTTGCGCTCGGCTTTTCCTCCTTCGTTCGACCGATTTCCTCAGCTTGAGGAAATGACAGAAGAAATTCAACAAGAAGGATTTAAGCAAGTTGATGACACATCATTCGAGTGGGAAGGGTCGCGTCAATTCATGCGTATTTTTCATCATGAAGACGAGCGTACGCAGGCGGTCATTTCCTTGTTGGAGCAGGGTTCGATGGCCTTGACGTGGGTCAGTTTGTCCTCGCGGCTGCCGGACGGGCGGACGTGGACGACGTGGAATTATCCATTTTCTCATACGATGATGCTGGCTCCCGAGACCTGTTTGCATTCGGTACTGGATGCTGATTCGTTTGTCGGTTTGCTAGCGGCGCATCATGAATTATTGGCCTCGAGTGGTCTGGTGGCAGCGGATCTGGTGGCGACTGAGCCTGAAGGATTTCCTGAATTAATTCAGCGGGAGACCCGGCGTCAGATTGACCACAATCTTGACCGGGGATTAATCACTTTATCTGGGGAGGGGACGTTCCGGTATTCGTTTCGGGGGTATTTGTTTTTGTGGTACCAATTCCTGAGGGACATGGTACGATTGTCGTGAGTTTCTGAAGCGGTATTCCTCCTTTTTTTGTTTCATGCAGCGAGTTTTTGTTTGTTTTCGGCGGCGTTTTCGTACGGCGTTGTTCTTGGCGATGTGGTTGGTTGCGGTTGGTATGGGCGGAGTGGCTGCGGCGGCTACGTTGACCAGCCGTGACGGCAAGAAGCGAGATTTTCCGGTGGTGGTGGCGGCGGCGGGGCCGGGTTTGACGGTACGGGAATCGGTTGGGGGTCGGGATGTATTGATTCCGTGGGATCGGATGGATCTGGCGGTTTCCATGGAGGCGAACGAGTGGTTGCGGGCGGCGCATGCGAAGGCGGTGGCTGGCGGGGTGGTGGCGTTGAATCTCGGGCTTGAGGAGGCTGCGGGTGCAGAGGCTGTGGCCGAGTGGCGCACGGTGCGGAGTGTGGTTGAAGGTGGAGTGGGCCAAGGGTTTGGGACGTTGCGATTATCGGCGTATGTGCATCGGGAG
>JALRGB010000131.1 GCA_023253575.1 Verrucomicrobiales bacterium | reverse complement strand
GAGCTTGGGGAAAAACGGTGGCGACCGCCTCGGTCCAGCCGAAGGCGCCTGATTCTTCGTCACGAGTCTCCAAACCGGTCAGTCCATCACCGCCGTGGCGAAGGAATGCCAATTGCTCGGGATTGAGGTGGTACCTATCGGCTGGCGGCAGATATTCATGATACAGAATGCGTCGCAAGCATTCGACCAAATCGCGAGGCGTCGTCACATTGCCGGTCCGGGCGTCGATGATACTACAGCCGCGCTCTTCCGCATAATACCGCCCGCCCCAAAGATGCTCGTGGGTCTCGGAGCGGAGGGAATCGCCACTGCGCAGCCGAATACGCTGTGGCTCTGAGCGGTCGTACTGCCACGGTCGCCCAGCGGCATAGCCGCGCATCAAGGCAGATCGCTCAAACCCCCGGGCAGGAATAAGAAAGCGGGTATTGAGTCGATCGATCCCCACCAGGCGCAGGAGCAACGTGTAATCTTCATTGGATGACCTCCGAAACGTTTCGCTGATCATTTCACGGACGGTGCGGGCACAATCAAGCACCCAGCGCCCGTTGGATTCGCGATGCTCAAAACTGACAATGGCCTCGAGTGAAAACCCTCGTTCATTGAGGAATTCAAGAGCCGCCACGACCGCATACAATTTGATCGTACTGGCGGGCCAGAAGTCGGTGGCCGAGCCAGTATCACGCAAGTGCGCCCACTCAAAAACCGGGTGTCCAACGGCATCCCGGGTCACCGTGCAGACGCTAGCCCACTTTTTTAGTCCCGGCCCGACCGGGTCCAACACCGCCTCCAATCCGTCTTTCCACCCCGCCCCGGCCCGGACCAGCCCCGGCGAAACCACCATCCCGACACCGGCCATCGATGATTTTTTCAAGCATTCCCTCCGTCGCATGGCCCAACCCTACCCACCTGCTCCGGAACGGCAAGAGGCCGGAAAAAAGCTGGAGAAACGCCTCTCTATGGATTCCACGTTGCCAAATGGCCTGAATTTTTCTACTCTGCGAATCTTCACATTTTCCCGCCCTCCATATGCAGAAAAAAACGGCCCTCGGCCGAGGTCTTGGAGATCTCATTCACGCACCGGTCCGCCGCCAAGAGGCGGCCCCTGTCATCGCCGCCCCCGCTCCTGGCGAGGTGGTGCGCAGAGTCGCGCTCGACACGCTCCTCCCAAGTCCGCTGCAACCGCGCAAAAACTTGCGCGAAGAATCACTGGCCGAATTGGTCGAGTCCATCCGCGAGCACGGCGTCATTCAACCGTTGATTGTCCGCGAAGTGGACGGTCGCTTTGAATTGATTGCCGGCGAGCGCCGGTGGCGCGCCTGCACCCGCCTCGGGTTGGCGGAAATCCCCATCATCGTCCGCACCGCCAGTGACCGCGATGTGCTGGAAATGGCGCTCATCGAAAACCTCCAGCGCGAAGACCTGAATGCCATCGAGGAAGCCGAAGCCTACGCCCGGCTCGCTCGCGAGTTTTTGCTCAAACAAGAAGAAATCGCTCAGCGCGTCGGTAAAAACCGGGCCACCGTCGCCAATGCCATTCGCCTTCTCGACCTCGCCCCCGACGTCAAGGCCCTGCTTTCCGGCGGCCAGCTCTCGGTCGGCCATGCCAAAGTCCTACTCAGCCTGAAAGATCCAGACCTGCAAAATGCCGCCGCAGAACAGATCATTCGCCGCGGATTGACCGTCCGGGCCACGGAACAACTCGTCACCGAAGCATCAAAAAACGGACAGCTTCCCGCCGATGCCACGTCGTCCGCTCAGAGCGTCCGCAAAGTGACCGTCAGCACCGCCAAAACCAGTCCCGAAGTCCGCGACCTCGAAGAAAAACTTCGCGAACGATTTGCCACCAAGGTGTCAATCCACCATGCGGACAAAAAAGGGAAGGTCGAGATTGAGTATTATGGCAACACCGATCTTGACCGCATCTTGGCCTTAATGGGGCTCACTTCGCGTTATGACATGCTCTAGCTTTGCATGGACCGGTTCCGCCATGGTGGTCGCCACTCTGATGGCCCTCACTTCATGCCAGAAATCTACCTCCCCCGAACCGGCGGCATCCGCCTCAGGGCCCGTGCCACCACCGCTGCCCGCCTACGCGGAAACCACCGCCCTCTATAAAAAGTTTGATGGCGCCAAAGCCCTCGACTGGGCCCGCCAAATCACCAACTACGGACCGCGCCCCGCCGGCTCCGAAAACCTCGAAAAAACCCGGCTCTTCCTCGAAACCGAATTGCGCACACTCGGATGGGTCACCCAACGACAGTCGTTCGAAGACACCACTCCGCGGGGACGCCTGACATTTGTCAATCTCAGAGCCCGGTTCAATGGCGGTGACTCAGATCCATGGCAGCGGCCCACTCCCCTGCTCATCGCCTCCCACTACGATACCAAATTTTACAAAGAATTCGTCTTTGTCGGAGCCAATGACGGAGCCAGTGGCAATGCCGCCCAACTCGAGTTAGCTCGTCTGCTCGCCACCGACCCAGCCGTCGCGCGCCGCATCGAACTCGTCTTCTTCGACGGTGAAGAAGCCACCATCAATTATACGCCGCTGGACGGGTTGCATGGCAGCCGGTATTACGCCCGCGAATGGCGCCAGTGGCCGCGCGACCGCCGACCCCAACGCGGTATCCTGCTCGACATGGTCGGCGAAAATAACCTACGCATCGAAATCCCGGCCAATCAAAGCTCCTCCACCATGCGCCAACTCGCCCTGCGCGCCGCCACCGAAGCCGGCCACAGCGCCCACTTCGGCCTGTCCTCCCAAGAAATCCTCGATGACCACGTCCCGCTCGGCATGGCCGGTATCGAAATGGTCAATTTCATCGATCTCAATTACCCCGTCTGGCATACCGCCAAAGATACCGCCGATCAACTGAGCGCCGCAAGCCTGCAGATCGCCGGTCAAGTCACCGTCCTACTGGCCGAAAAATACCTGCTGCGCTAACCCTCAAAGGGAAGTTAACTAACCTGCGCAGCTGTTTCGTATTCGCATAAGTGCATTCGCGTACGTGTCTTGAAGGATGTGGCCTGTCGGCCAAGTGTGAAAACCGGGGCCAACGTCCCCAGCTACAGTGGCGGCGGCGCCGCCCACGTCGGTGTCCAGGCCATGCGGCAACTGGCGCACGAAGAGCGCGGCACCCGACAGGTCGAGGGCCTCCCACCCATCGGCATCGCCAATGGTGCTGTCGAGGAGCGTGATGTTGTCGCGGATCGTGGCGTGGAACAGGTTCAGTTCCTGCGGAACATATCCGATGTGCCGCCGCCATGCCCACAGGTCCACATCGGCGAGTGGCGTGGCGCCAAGCAGGATGCGGCCCTCGGAGGGCGCGATGAGGCCCAACAGAAGATCGACGATGGTGGTCTTGCCGGAGCCCGAATGCCCCTGCAGCACGGTGATCTCGCCTTCCGGAATCTCGAGATCGAGCCGGTCCAAGACCTGCGTTGCGCTGCGCCGGAAGCTAACCCCCTCGAAGCGGCAGCTGCAGGGCACGGGTGGTGCCGCATGGCCCAAATTGATTTCGCGCTGGGCCTCGGCATGCTCGATGAGCGCCGTGGTGCGGATGAAGGCGCTTTCGAGTTGCACCGCCTGCTGCAGATAGCGCTGCAGCCGCGAGGTGATGGAAAGGATCTGGAAGAAGCCGATTCCGCTGATGATGAGTTCCGCCAGCGGCAGGCCCGCCAGTACATGGCCGAGATAGAGGCCGCTGCCCACGAGAACCGCCATCAGCAGGTCGCTGCCCTGGGTGAGGCCCGCCTTGGACACTTCGCGCGCCACCAGTGAACGGTGCACGCCGTTCAGCGCCTGCGCGATGCGCGCCTGGATGGCATGGTGCCGCCACATGGCCTTGATGGGCTTGAGGCCAGCCACCGCATCGGTGGTGAGGGTTGCGAGTTTTGCCGTGCCGTCTGTCTGCCGGTATCCCGCGCGCCGCCCGATTTCCACGAGGCGGCCGAGAAGCAGGATGATCACGAGGCCGCCGATGAGGCCGAACAGCGCCACCCGCCAGTTGATGAGAAGGTTGAGCGCGAGATAGGAGGCCGCCTGGATCGCATAGGCCGCCACCTGCGCCGATACGAGATAGGCATCACCGGCGCGCGCGGCGTCGTTCCCGAGCGCGTTCGCCAGATGGCCCGTCTTCTGCTCGGCGAGAAAGCCCCAACGCGCATCGAAGAAGGCGGCAATCAGCCGCCGCCTGAGCGACACGGACACGCGTGCCGCCAGCACGCCTGCATAGGAAAGGGCAGCGAAGGAGAGGAACGACTTCAGCGCCATGAAGAACACGGCGAGCAGGATGATGTTGCCGATGCTCGGCAGGATGCCCGCGGAGGAGAGAACGCCGTGCACATAGCCGCCGAGCGCCGAGTTCCCCACCTGCCCGCCATTGGCGATGGCCGAAAGCGCGGGCAGCAGCGAGCCGAGGCTCGCCGCTTCCGCGAAACCTGCGAGCAAGAGGCAGAACAGCACGGTTCCCGAGGCGGCCTCGCGCCGGGTGAGGAACAGGCTTGGAATGAGACCGCTCATGCGCCCTCCCCCGCGGCCGCGCCCACGAGCCGGATGCGCGATGTGCCGTCCAGCAGGCGCGCCACATGCTGGCGCTCACGCGCGAAGTCATGGGGCGGCGGTGCACCGATCTGGCGGAGGCTCAGCGAGCCCGACGCGAAGAAGTCGAAGCCGAACAGGCGAAGCTCCGCGAAGCCGCCGATGCGGCGGAGGAGGTCGATCGTCATCAGCCCCGTGCTGGGGCGGCTGCCGCCAAGCGCCGCCGAAAGCTCCCGCCACCATGGCAGGGGATAGAAGCTCAAGGGACCGCGCCAGCCATAGCGTGCGGCGGCGCGCCAACGCCCCTTGGGCGACATCCAGAGCATTGCCGTCGGCTGAAGGGCCCTGAGGCGGGCGGTGGACACGAAAATGCTGGCCGCCAGCCAGCCCGTGCGCCGCCCATGGCTTTCCGCCGCCGCCTGGGGT
>JALRGB010000310.1 GCA_023253575.1 Verrucomicrobiales bacterium | reverse complement strand
AAGCAGTTGATGACATCCTTTGCCGATGTCGCCCGCGACCGTTGGCTGCGTCTGGAAATTGTGCCCTCCGGGCCGTTGACCGGTCAGCGGGATGAAAAACGGACTCTGCGGCTTTGGAGCCGCGATGCGGGAAGGCGCTCGGCCGTCATGAATGTGAATGCGGGTCAGGGAAGTCAGGACCTCGGATTTCGCAGCGACCTACTGCTCACCTTTGTCATCGCGCCAGCCTCCAAAAAATCAACGGAGCCTGAGGGTGGAGTGCCTGCGGCCGGACTGCCGGCGGGCGCGGTCAAAGCTCCTTGATTTTTGCCGCGGCGTCCGGCAAAACCCGATAGCTTTTTGTGAAGAAAATCGCACTGTCGGTTCGTTGATTGGGGGGTTAATCGTCGTCCTCATCGGGGCCGGTGGTCTCGAGGTCGTGCATGGCTTTGAGCGGGCGTTCGACGATGTACCCGCCGGAGACGACGGCTCCGTGCTGAGAGACGGTGCGTTTCATGACGCAGCTGGCCATGAGAGGGAGAGTCATGCTGATGAGCAGGATCTGACGAAGGAGCGGAAAATGACGGGTGAACATCCGTTATCATGCCTGCTGCGACGGTCGGGTCAAATCGCGTGAGGTACCACGGTTCGGGCGTGGGATGGTGAGACTGCTTTGATCGAAAAGCCCTCGGGCCGGGGAGGCGACGCCGTGCTTTCAGAGGCGCGGTGCTTTCAGAACCCTGGGCGACCGGTTCTGATCTGACGCGAGAAATCGGCCGGATCATCGGTTTGCAGGGGAGCAGGGTTGATCAGGGCGCGGCTCTTGAGTTCGGCAAAGGGCAGTCCTTCGGTGACGATGTAAAACCAAAATACAAAGCCCCCATGGACCAGACCGCGGCCAGGGTCACAGATACTCGTATGGCCAGCCATGGGATCAATCGCAATAAAGTGGCCGGCATGAGTGTGATTAATAACGATTGAGAATGCGGCGAACTTCTTTGATGGCCTGCGGATTTTGATGGGCGCTATGACCGGAGGGTACGATCAATTCGCTTTGAGCGCCGTCGAGGTGGCTGCTCCAATAGGGAACGATGCCGTCGCTGGAGTGTGGAGTATCGCCTTTACCCCGATCGCCGATGATGGAGTGATACGGGATGGTAGGGGTGATGGGCAACGTATTGATGGCTCGCACGAATGGATTGTCCGGAGAGAGCGTGTCGACGCTGTTGGGAATTCTGCCGGTTTTCAGCAGTGAAGAATCAAGGGTGATGAGGTGGCGCATTTGCTGGCCGATGGCCAGCAGTGACGACGGGGTGCGAACCAGTCTGGATCCGAGGCGACCGATCCAGTGGCTGGCCAGTTTGCTGCCGCGATGCGGCGCCGCCATAAAGATGACACGACTCACGTCCTCTCGATGACGAAAAATCAGAAATTCGCGGGCTACCTGCATCGACTCCTCATTGGCCCGGACCTCCTCCGGCGGGGCGTTAAAAAACGTTTTCCATAATGTGTCGCCGCTGTCGGTGATGAGGCTACGGCTGATGACTCCGCCCATGCTATGGCCAATCAGTACGGCCTCTTTGTGTCCGGGATGTTGTTTCTTGATTTCATCCATCTGCCGCCGCAGCAGCGCTGCCGAATACGGATAAGGATAGCCGCTGGGATACGTGTAAAACCAGATTTGGTACCGCTGGCGGATTGCCGGATCATCGCGCAGGGCGTTGATCAATGGCACCCAGGTCGCATGCGAATCTTTTAATCCATGGATACAAATAATTGGAATCTTCTTGGGATCATACGGTTGCAGGCGCGCTAGTCGTGCCGTCTGTGCATATTTCTCCGGATTCAAGAGCCGGGCGAGTTCTAGGCTTTTTGGATTTCCCAGCACCAACGCCATCGCCAGCGGTGCTGTGAAGTCGGCAGCCAAAGGAAAACGATGCCCATTCCACGCCACACTCTCGTGCGCCAACGGGTCATCAAACGTGATCACACATCGACGTCCCGTAAATCGCGCGACCGCCGTCGCTCCATAAAAAACTCGTTGGCCTTGGGCAAATCGGTCGATTTCCAAAAAATTGGTGGCCCGGCTAGCTACCACCAAGGGGGCCCCTAAACCCGGCTTTACCGACCGGTCGGCTACATATTTGCCAGTGAACGACAACGTATCGACCGGACGAAATGTATACAGATCCGGATTCCAATCGGCTCGCGGATCGGGTTCCGTCGACAACTGCCACTCTCCGCCGACCGCCGGAAAACTCATCGGGGTCCGCCATGAGGTCGATGATTGGTCCGAAAGCACGTCGAAAACCCGCGCGAGGGCGAAATTATAATGCTCCAGAGCCAGACGGTCGCTCGGCGTGCGCGTGAGCTCAATCGATGCGCTGTGCAGGACAGTTAGATACAGGCCGACCGCCTCGGCCGGAGCGCGGTTTTCACGTTGCCGCGCCCGTTGCAGGGTGGTTATTCTCTCTGCGGCCGCCGTGGTGACTGTGGTCGCCGGGGTGGTCATCAGCGACGGGCGAACCTCTTTGATCTGTGCGTATTTCGCGCAGCTCGTCAGCGACAGCCCGGCCAATGTGACCGCCGTCAGCAGGTGGAGCATACGGAACCAGCGAGAC
>JALRGB010000198.1 GCA_023253575.1 Verrucomicrobiales bacterium | reverse complement strand
GCTGCGAAAGCACCGGCGAAGCCGCCGCCACATCATACATCCACCCGATCAAGGCTGCATCACCATGCGAACGCAACACCGACTCCACCGCCACCAGCGCCTCGCCCGCCCCAGCCGGATCCGCAAATTGTTTAGCCCAATGCGCTTCCAACAGCGGTGCTTCACCAATCCGACGCAAAAAATCCACCACCTCCGGCGAAACCGCCACCGCCCTCTGCAAGGCCGTGCGAAAAGCGCCGTCGGCTTCAGCATTCCGCCCTTGCGCCCGCCACGCCCGCCCGCGCCACACGAATTTGAGGCTGTCATCCAATGGCTGGGCCGGTTCCGCCATGGCCGCCAGAACATCGTCCCACCGCCCGGTCAAAGCCACGGCCTCAAGCCAGATCAAAAATGTATCGGACTGGCGCATAGCTTCGTCGCGCGTCATGCCCTGAGCCGCCTCTTCGGCGGCCCCCAGCCGCAAGAGCCACCGCATGGCCATTAACCGCTCCGCAGGCGTCTGCGCGCGCAAGGAGACCGCCACCCGGGCCAGCACCTGCGGCCGCACCGAGGGATCCAAGCGCATCGCCGCCTCCTCCGCCAGCAGCCGCTGCACCGGAGTCGCTTGAGGATGGTCACGCAATCGTTCGGCCCAGACCCGCAACTCCGGTTCTTCCGCCAACCCCAGCTCCAGACCGGTCGCCAGCGCCTCCGCCCCATGGCGATGCGGCCGAGTCACCAACTCGCGCAACAAGTCGCCCATTTCACCCGAACCGGATTCCGCGCCCGTCCGGTTTTTCACCAGTAATCGCCATAACCCCGCCCGGGCCTCATCGCCCGGGTCGGACGCCATCGCCTGCCGCCAAGCCGCCAGCGCACCGTCCCGGTCACCCTGCGCCTCCCGCAACTCAGCCTGCAAAATAAAAGGGGTCGCAGCAGATCCATCCGTCGTCGCCACCGAAATCAATTCCTCAGCCAGCGACCACTGCGCCTGATCCGCCGCCAATCGCACATAACGACGAGCATCCTCTTCGGTCAGCCCGCCCACTCCGCGCAGCGTGCCATACACTGCCAGCGCCGCCGCCCCAGATTGGGTCGACTGCAACTGCGCCAGCGCCCGCAGCGCCCCCAGATCCAACGGATCAAGCCGCAACGCCGTCTCCACACTCATCATCGCCTCCCGGCTCATCTCCCTCTGCCCATACTTCAAGGCCAGTTCAGTCAAAGCCGCCACCTGACGCGCGCGCCACCAGCTCACGCCCGGCATGGCCACGACCACACCCGCCACCGCCAGCCCGACACCCAGTCCTACCCACGCCCAACGCCGCCCCCCCGATGAAACATCAGAAATCCTCCCTGAATCAAAAACAGGCGGGGCATTGTTCATGCAAAAATAACAAATGAGGCACCTGCAGGCCAACAAATTTCACGCTTTAGAAAAACGTTTCATCCTCCCCGCACTGCCGAGTACTAGGCGCTTTCCATCCGTCTGCAACGGCTTTCCCCACGTGAGCTCCACCGGCATGGACACCCTCCCCCAAAAATAGTGCGACCCCAACCCCCGCGC
>JALRGB010000168.1 GCA_023253575.1 Verrucomicrobiales bacterium | reverse complement strand
GTTCGCATACCAGGCGGAAGTCATGGCCGCATGCAGACCCGAAGCCGTCCGCGGCGAAGTGAAGACGTTGGCCGTCAAAAACAACCAAGGGAACCAGAAGCACGCGCCAATAATGTACAACTGCGTGACGTAATCCGCACCTTTGGGACGACTGGCAAACATCAGAACTTGCCACACAACAATCAAGGCAAACGACGCAAACAACATCAACCAGGCCGTGCGTCCAAATTCGAGAAGGTCACCCGGCGCCTGACCGCCAGTCAGGATCTGCAACACCCCAATGATGACGCCGAGGTTCCAAAAGTGACCGGCCACCACCAAGGTCAGCGGGTTCTTCAACGGCTGGCGACACAGACGCGCCATCATCCACAAACCAATCGCCATCGCCGCTTGAAAACACCAGCCATAGACCAGCGCGTTAAAATAGGCAGGCTGCAGGCGACCCCAGTTGAGTCCCGACAACAGGCCAATATCCAAAAATCCGGGCGTATGGAGCTTGATCGACGCCAACAGACCCAGCACGCATGAAATCAACAACCAGACGAGACCGCTGGTCAGAAAAAAGAGAACAGGCAGCTTGGTCGAGCGGTCGAGGGCCGCGCGTTCGCGCAAGTCCTCGGGCGTAGCACGCTCGATGGGGGCGGTGGATGAGTCTTGGGACATGGGTGTCGTCAAAATAAGGTCGCGAATAGACCGTAATTACTGTTTCAAAAAGGCCGACTCGGCAGGATCATGAGTACCGGCCTGCTTCTCGAGGAAAGTTTTACTTCCAGGGATGAGCAATTCGGTTTTGCGGGCAGGCTGGGATTTCAATTTCGCCAAAGCTTTTTCAATGATGGCATCCGGCACACTGACGCGGGTCAGGTGACCGCCTTCTGTGTCGTGATAGGTCAAGCCAATGGCTTCGACCGCGGACTTTTCAGCTTTCCGCAGTTCGGACAGAGTAGCGAGCCGCTGGAGCTCGGCGCCGGCATCCAATTCCTCGCCGGGGGCATTGAGCGCACGGAAGGCGAAGCCAGCCAGAGCAAAGACCAGCATAAGGCCCAAGGTGAGCCAGAAGGCTTTGAACCGCAGCATCGGGTTTTCCTGAGAATCGTCCATGGTATGGGAAAATGAAGGTCGCGGAGATTAGTTAATGACGTTGATCGACTCCTGCAGACGGGGATCACCGCAAGGGTACAGGCTGTGCTGGGCCAGCGATTTGAGGAAAGTCAGAGCCACGACGCAACCGATAGTGACGAAGGCAGCGGCATCGAGCATCACCGCCCAAACGATGGCTGGCTGGTCCGCCAATTTGGGTCCGCGTTCTGGGATGATAAACCAATAGGCTTCGCACACGTGGGCAAAAAGGATCCAGAGCGCAATAGCCCGAACACGTTTGAAGTTTTTCTTCGCAGCGCGCGGCAGCAACAAAATGAAGGGAATGAAGAAGTGGCCGATGGTGACAAGGAAGATACTGTAATAATTCCAGCCGCCGGTATTACGGATGGCGTAGAACTGAGTTTCTTCCGCGATGTTCGCGTACCAGATCAGAAAGTACTGACTGAAGGCGATGTACGCCCAGAAGATGGTAAACGCATGCATCAGCTTGCCCATCAGGTGTAGGTGCTCAGCAGTCAGCACACGCTTGAAGTAACCATTCTCGAAAAGTGTGACCGTGATGACAATGAGGAGAGCCATCGACGCAACCGCGGAGCCAGCGAACACGTTGACGCCGAACATAGTCGAGAACCAAGCGTAATTGAGGCCCTTGATCCAGTCGAAGCCGGCAAAGGTCAGACTGATCGCGAACAATGGCAGCCAACCGCAGGAGAACCGTCGGGCTGAGAGAGTCGGGCGAACGTCACCGGTGGTGTCCTGACTGACGGACCAGCCGCGCAGGGCGTAAGCCCCAACACCGAGCAACAAGAAATAGATGAAAAAGCGGGGGATGAATCCTGGGACCGCGCCCCACCAGAGCGTCAGGTAATTGAGTTTATGATACAGCAAGTGATTGCTGTGGTGCAGCGCGTCCTTCAACGAGGCGGCTTCACCGCTTTTAGCGGCCACGCTGTGATCATGCATCCATGTCCACAGGGTTTCGCGGACCTGCGGAAAAAGCAGCGGCAGCCCAAGGAAGAGCAGCGGCACGAACTGCACAGCCAGCGTTTCCGGCAGACGGCGGATGACCACGCCCCAACTCGAGTTGGAAGCATTGTGCAAAAGCGTCCAGAATAGACCGCCCAGAGCGAGCGTGAAGAACACATAGAACGCGAACAACCAAGAGTAACTGAACGCCTCCCGCACCGTGTAGCTGATCGCTTCACCGCTGACAAAATCCTTGCTGCCAATCTTGATGGCGCCGCCCGCCAAAAACAAAACGGCCGACAACACAAGCCCGACAATCGCCCCAAGCCGGAGCAACGCGGTCCATTTTCCGATCCGGGACAGATCGAGCTTCTCGCCGCCGGCAGGCAGGGTGGAGACTGATACAAAGTGATGACTCATGGCAGCAGATTACTTCGATTCCTGGGCGGGGGCGGTCGGCGCGGCCGGCGCAGGCGGGGTCGTGGCGGCGGCGGGGGCCGGCGTGGCTTTCACCATCTGCAGGGTCCGCACGTAGGCGATGATGGCCCAGCGATCAGCCACCGGGATCATGGCCCCGTAGGGACCCATTTGACCCTTGCCGTAGGTGATCGTCGCGAAAATATTGCCGTCCGTCCGGTAGTTGGCGTCGGCCGTGTCCGTGAATGTCGGCAAGTGGAAATTTCCCGCGGCCATTGGCACGCCATACTTAGAGGTCACGCCGTCACCACCACCCGTCTGGCCGTGACACACCGCACAATAAATGCTGTACCGATCAGCACCGCGGCGGATCAAGGCCGGCTCCAAAGCCACCTGCGGCGGCATGCCGTCACCCCAATAATCACCGAAACGTCCAGTGTTGTAATAATCATGGCCGACACTGAAGGACGGACCGGAGGTCGGCGCCGTCGCCGTGCTCTCAGCCGCTATCTTCAAGCCCATCGGCACCGTGCTCGCCACCAGCGGCCGTCCACCTTTGCCATCCGCAAAAAACGTGCTGGCCGCCTGCGACTTCACCTTCGCCTGGTTATCCATGTCCGGCAAAATTTGGAGCGGCGGTTTGGTAGTCGCTTCACCGCGGAAGCCGGCCCACCCGACCACCAGCAAGGTAATCAGAAAGGCGCTGAGAAAAATGTAGCGGAAGACGGGCATGAGCGGCGATGGCAGGCGGTTCGGTCGTGGGAAAATGTGTGCGGAGTGACGGATCAGGCGACCTCGTCCTCGATCAATTCAATGTTTCGGCCTCCGAGTCCTTCGAGAAAGGCTTTGGTTTTTTCGGGGTGGAATTGCGGGTCTTTCTGTTCAATGCAGATGAAGAATCCATCGTCGGTGACGCGCTGGAAATTGACGGAATTGAAAAGCGGATGATTCAGGCGCGGCAACTTCATCAGTGCCATCGATCCAAAAACCGCCGTGAGCGCGGAAAAGAGGACCGTTAATTCAAACGAAATCGGGAAATACGCCGGTAGAGTGAACAAGTTGGTCGGTTTACCCTGAACAACCGTCGGATAAAGACCAACCTGCGTACCAAACTGCAGCAGAATCGCCACCGTGGCCCCCGTGCAGCCACCAATCAGGACGAACAATGACAAAATGGACTTTTTAATGCCCATGGCATCATCCATCCCGTGAATCGGAAACGGAGAATGCGTGTCCCAGAACCGAAAGCCGGCGTCGCGGCATTTTTCGGCGGCATGAAACAATTCGGCAACACTGCCGAATTCGGCAAGATAGCCGTGAGTGCGTTTAAGGGGTGCGTCGGCCATGGCAGAATCAGGCGGCAATTGGATGAGTGGAAGCAGGAGCAGGGGCAGGACCGAAACCATCAGGGATTGGTTCACCGCGGACTTCCTGTTCCGTGATCGACCGCGGGTCGCGGGCCCGACCATGCGGATCAGATTGAGGCAGAATCCCCTTCACTTCGGCAATCGCGATAACCGGCAGGAATCGCAGGAAGAGCAAGAAATTCATCAAGAAGAATCCAAAGCTCCCGACAAACGTCATGATGTCGACCCACGTCGGGTGAAACATGTCCCAAGCGCCCGGCACGAAGTCACGCGCCAAGGTAGTGACGATGATAACAAATCGCTCGAACCACATCCCAGCATTAACGAAGTTACAGACGAGGAAGACGACAAACCAATTCTGCCGCATTTTCTTGAACCAGAAAATCTGAGGCGATACCACGTTGCAGAACATCATGGCCACGTACGCCCAGACATAGGGACCGTCCTTGATGCGCAGCATGAAGGCATCAAGTTCAAACTTGTTGCCGCCATACCAGGCAATGAACAATTCACTGAGGTAGGCATAGCCCACGATCGTCCCAGTCAGCAGGATGATCTTTGCCATGTTGTCGATGTGCTTCCACGTCAGCAAGTCTTGGAGACCATAGATTTCGCGGACGGGGAGCATGAGAGTCAGCACCATGGCGAATCCACCGAAAATGGCGCCAGCGACGAAATACGGCGGGAAGATGGTGGCATGCCAACCAGGAACGACGGAAGTAGCGAAGTCGAACGACACGATGGTGTGCACGGAGAGCACGAGGGGCGTCGAGAGGCCGGCGAGCAGCAGGTAGGCCATCTCGAAGTTGCTCCACTGGCGGTTGCCGCCGCGCCAGCCCATGGCGAGGAAGCCGTAGAAGGCCTTGCGCCAGAGGGTGGTGGCCCGGTCGCGGATGGTGGCGAGGTCGG
>JALRGB010000136.1 GCA_023253575.1 Verrucomicrobiales bacterium | reverse complement strand
TTCTCGGAGCATTTCGGCTCCGGTGGCGTGGATTGGCGGGGTGGGGGCCTTAGTTTTGGCGTGGTCTCATCATGAACACGGGATGACGTGGCGGCTCTTTCTGCGGAACTGGGTTGGGTTGTTTGCGGTGCTGGCGCTGTTAAATCTTGGGCTGCTCTGGCGGGACGCGGTGGGACGCGGGCTGCCGCTTCTCAATTCGGGCATGAAACTGGCCCTGCGCGCTCTCGCTCCGCCGCTGATGGTTGGCGGATTGGTCGGGTTTGTCATCGCCTGGAAAAACCATGACATGGGATTTGTCTCGTCCCTCTGGGCCATGTGTTACGGACTGGCCCTGCTGGCCACCGCCTCCTTCGCCCCGCCCTCGATCAGCCGCCTCGGCCGCGCCTTCGTGGCCGGTGGCGTGCTCGCCTTCCTCGGGAATCAAGCCGGATTCATCTCGACCGGCGACATCAACGTCTTTACTACCCCCATCATCATGGGCTCCCTTTTTGGACTGCTCCACATCTTTTATGGTGTGGCGGTGCTCTGGTCCTCCCGCCGTTCCCGCGCATGATCGATTTCTCCAAGCTCGACAAGGTCATACACGAACGAGCCCGCCTTTCCCTCATGACCCTGCTCGCTGCGAGGGCTGATTGGGCCTTTCAAGACCTCAAGATCGAATTGCAGATGAGCGATGGCAATCTCATCACGCATCTCCGTACCCTCTCCGACGCCGGATTCATCAGCAGTTCCAAACTCGCCTCAGAAGCGCGGCCCCAAACCACCTACTCCCTCACTCCGGAAGGACGACACGCCTTCACCGCTTACCTCGCCGTGCTCGAGGCCATCGTCCAAAGCGCGAAAAAATGAGTTTTTATGCAAGAAAGCTTTGCCACGCAAAGTAAACGGACATAGCTTTGCCGTGCAAAGCTGAATCTTCAACATCTCACAACTTCTTTTTTTCTTATGAACATTCATATTGCTCGACATTTTGGCATGTGTTTTGGGGTGCGGGACGCCTTGCGAAAGACGCAGCAGGTGGCGGCGGCGGAGCCGGTGACGGTATTGGGGCAGTTGGTGCACAATCCTGAGGTGAGTGAGCAGCTGCAGGCGTTGGGGGTGAGGGAGGGGCGTTTGGAGGAGGTCGGGCAGTCGGCGACTCGACAGGTTGTCATTACGGCGCATGGCGCGGCTGATGTGCAGCGAAAGGCGTGGTCGGAGGCGGGGCATGCGGTGGTGGACACGACCTGTCCGCTGGTGAAGAAGGCGCATGGGGCGTTGGGGCGGCTGGTTGAGGCTGGATATTTTCCGGTGGTGGTGGGCAAAAAGAACCATGTGGAGGTGCGCGGTTTGACTGGCGATTTTCCTGGAGCGGTCGTGATCGAGACGTTGGCTGACCTCGATGATCTGCCCTTGAGTGGGTCCCTGGGGGTGGTGTCGCAGACGACGCAGCCGCTGGCGTGGGTGGAGCGGGTGGTGGCATGCATCCGCGAGCGGCGGCCGCATGGGGAGGTTCGTTTTATTGATACGGTATGCCAGCCGACCAAAGACCGTCAGGAGGCGCTGGAGGGGTTGTGTCAGCGAAGCGAAGTGGTGATTGTGGTGGGCGGACACAACAGTAACAACACGCGGGAGCTGGTGACGAAAGCGGCATCGCTCGGCGCCATTGCTTATCACGTCGAGCGTGCCAGCGAGTTAGAAGCGCGGTGGTTTGATGGCGTGACGGATGTGGGCGTGACGGCCGGCACGTCGACGCTTGATGAAACCGTCGACGCGGTCGTGGCGCGGCTGAGGTCGATGGCTGCGGCGCGGACGGCGGCCCCGCTTCGGGCGCAGCCGCTTTTGCGGTAGGCGGCGGGGCGGGCGAAGTAATTTTTGTTTGCGCTCCCGAGGTTGCGTGGGAGCGTAGTGCCAATGAAGGTTCGCTCGTTCCATAACCTATTGATTAGCACGGTCTCTTGTCTGGCTGGAGCGGCGGGAGCGGAAATTTCCTTCAATCACGACGTGCGGCCGATTCTCAGTGAGAATTGTTTTTATTGTCACGGGCAGGATGGCAACCAGCGAAAGGGTGATTTGCGACTGGACGACCGGGAGGCGGCGCTGGCCAAAGGCGCCTTTCAGCCGGGTGATGCCGCGGCCAGCGAACTCGTGAAGCGCTTGTTTTCGAGCGATGCCGACGAGCAGATGCCGCCGCCTGATTCGAATCGGCATTTGAGTTCGGAGCAGCGAGACATTCTCACGCGATGGATTGCGGAGGGGGCTCACTATGAGACGCACTGGACGTTTGTGGCTCCGGTCAGGCCGCCAGTGCCGGAAGTGAACCGGGCGCCGGGCGCGAGTCAGGTGTTGGATCGATTTATTGTTGCGGGGCTGAAGGGCATTGGGTTGGAGCTTTCTCCGGAGGCGCCGAGAGCGGCGCTCATCCGTCGGCTGCACATGGATCTGACCGGGTTGCCGCCGACACCTGAAGAAGTGGATGCGTTCGTGGCCGATCCGGCGCCGGACGCCTATGAGCGGCTGGTGGACCGTCTGATGGCATCGCGGCATTTCGGCGAGCGATTGGCGCTGCCGAGGCTGGAGGCGGCGCGTTATGCGGACAGCAATGGATTTCCGCAAG
>JALRGB010000103.1 GCA_023253575.1 Verrucomicrobiales bacterium | reverse complement strand
TGATGGGCCCGGGGTGAAGGGTGATGTGCGGCCGCGGATCGTGATCAGGCTTTCTGGAGGGGGCCAGTGGCTGGTTCGGAATGGCGGGTGGAGAGACGTGTTGCCGCCCGGGTGTGGGGTAGGGGGTGTGGGGTAGGGGGAGAACGGCTTTGGGTGTGGGGTGGGGCGCCCTGCCGCTGCCCTTGCCTTTCCTTGTATTCGCGCCATGATGCAAGTCCTCTCCCTCCTTTGACGCTTTCTTAATTTTATGATTCAGTGGGTTCTTCGCAAGATCATCGGCACGCGCAACCAGCGTGAGCTCAAACGCATCTGGCCGTTGGTCAAAAAGATTAACGCTTTTGAGGCGTCCCTGCAGGCGCTTCCTGATGAAGCTCTGGCGCAGAAGACGCTCGCGTGGAAAGCCGAGCTTTCGCAGATTGAGGATTTTGATCGCTTGCAGGAGCGGCTGGAAGAGATCCTGCCGGAAGCGTTTGCGGTGGTGAAGAATGCGGCGCGGAGGATGTGTGGTCGCACCATCACGGTGTGTGACCAGCCTTTGAAGTGGGAGATGGTTCATTTTGACGTGCAGTTGATTGGCGGCATTGCGCTTCATCGCGGGCGCATTGCGGAAATGGCCACGGGGGAAGGCAAAACGTTGGTGGCGACCTTGCCGGTGTATTTGAATGCACTGACCGGTCGTGGGGTGCATTTGGTGACGGTGAATGATTATCTGGCCCGTCGCGACTCTGAGTGGATGGGGGCGCTTTATTCGTTCCTAGGATTGACGGTGGGCTGCATCCAGAACGACCAGCCGCCATTTTTGCGCCGTCAAATTTACACGGCTGACATCACGTATGGAACCAATTCAGAATTTGGTTTCGACTATCTTCGTGACAACGGCATGGCTGGCAGCAAGGGCGACCAAGTGCAGCGCGGGCATTATTTTGCGATTGTGGACGAGGTTGATTCTGTCTTGATCGACGAAGCCCGCACCCCGCTCATCATTTCTGGGCCGGTCACCCATGACTCCCACCAGTACGACGTCTGGAAGCCGCATATTGAGCGGTTGGTCAAGGCGCAGAATACCCTGTTGAACGAGATCGCCGGTGAAGCCTGGCAGATGCATGAACAAAAACAGACGGAAGAAGCCGGACGCCTGTTCTATAAAGTCAAATTGGGCCAGCCGCGTCACAAACAGGTGATGCGCGCCATGGAGGAGCCGGATCTGCGGCGCGCCATGGAAAAAGCCGAACTGTCGTTTTATCAGGACACCCAAAAGAAAGAACTCTTCCAATTCAAAGAGACCCTCTTCTTCGCCGTCGACGAAAAAGCGCATGAGGCTGACCTCACCGAAAAAGGTCGTTCTTATTTGGATCCCAATGACCCTGATGCCTTTGTCCTACCCGATCTGGCGACCGGATTGTCAGAGATCGAAGGCGATGCTGGCCTGACTCGCGAAGAGAAAAACCAGCGTCGTGAAGCGCTGCAGGCGAGTATGGACCAGCAAGCGCAGCGCATGCACAATATTGCGCAACTGCTCAAAGCTTACTGCCTCTACGAGCGCGACGTCCATTACATGGTCGGCGTCATACAACGCGAAGGGGAAGAACCATCAGGCGATCCTAAAGTCATCATTCTCGATGAAAATACCGGCCGCGCCATGCCCGGCCGCCGTTGGTCTGACGGTTTGCATCAGGCTGTCGAAGCCAAGGAAGGTGTTAAAATCGACAAAGAAACGCAGACGCTGGCCACGATCACCATCCAAAATTATTTCCGTTTGTACTCGAAGTTGTCGGGCATGACGGGCACGGCGGAGACGGATGCTTCTGAATTTCACGATATCTACCGCCTTGATTTGCTGGTTATTCCGCAGAATCGAAAAATTCAGCGCAATGATTCCAACGATAAAATCTACAAGACCCAGCGTGAAAAATACAATGCGGTCATTCAGTTCGTGAAGGAGCGGCATGAGAAAGGCCAGCCTGTGTTGTTGGGAACGGCCAGTGTCGAGGCCTCGGAGCTGGTCTCACGCATGCTGAAGCGCGAAAAAATCCCGCATACGGTGCTTAACGCGAAATTTCACCAGCAGGAGGCGCAGATTGTGGCCGCGGCCGGTCAGAAAGGGGCGGTCACAGTGTCGACGAACATGGCTGGGCGGGGGACGGACATCAAGCTGGGGCCTGGTGTGGCTGAACTTGGCGGGTTGATGGTGGTGGGTACCGAGCGCCATGAATCCCGGCGTACGGACCGTCAGTTGCGCGGTCGTTGCGCCCGTCAGGGAGATCCGGGAGAAAGCATCTTTTTCATCAGTTTTGAAGACAAGTTGATGCTTAATTTCGGAGCGGCTGAGCGCATGACGAAGATGATGGAGCGTTTTGGTTTGGAGGACGGCCAAGAGCTAGAGCATCCATGGTTGAACCGGTCGATCGAGTCGGCGCAGAAGAAGGTGGAGACGCGGAACTACACGTGGCGCAAGCGCGTGCTTGATTACGACAACGTGATGAACCAGCAGCGCGAAGTGGTGTATGGTTATCGCAACGAGGTGCTGGAATCGGATAACCCGCGGGTTCTGGTTATGGAGGCGCTGGAGCAGGCCGTGCCGGCCAAGGTCCAGGAGCTAACCGCGGTGGGCGAAGCCGGAGTGGTCGATCACGACGCCTTGCTACACTGGGTGAACGTCACTTTCCCTATTCGTCTGAGCAAAGAGGAGGCGCAATTCGAGTCCCGCGACGCCGCGGCCAGTGCCGAATTTATTGTGGCGCGGGTGCGCGCGCTGTATGAGGAGAAAATGAAGGGCGAGCATGAGGAAGGGGCCCGAGAACTCGAGCGTTATATCGTCCTCAATGCGATTGATCGTCAGTGGCAAGATCATTTGTACACCATGGACGGGCTGCGCGAGGGGGCTCACTGGATGGCCATTGGGCAGAAAGACCCGCTGATTGAGTACAAAAAGGAAGCATTCTCGCTGTTTGAAGGGCTGATGATTCAGATCAAGCAAGAGGTGCTGAACAACATGTTCCGCTCCACCACTAATCTCCAGGCGTTCGAACAATTTCTGATGAAGATCATGGGCGGCGGGGTTTCGGCGGCTCCGGCGGCTCCCGCTCCGGCGGCTCCCGCGGCCCGTCCGCCACTGGCCGCGCCGACGCAGGCGCTAGGCACCGGCAGCGCTTCGGGCTCGAGTTATGGAGGCACCATGACCGGGGCCAGCACCGGTGGTGGAGTCGCCTTTCTTTCGATGGGCGAGCCTGAGGCCCCGCTGCCTCCGGCGGCATCGGTCGATCCTGAAGAGCCGAAACCCAATCAGTCATAATCCGGTCGGCTTGGGGCCTCGTTCCTTGAGTTTTGTGGCCCGTAAGCCGCGGCCCATGGTCGCGGAATGGGAGCTTGGCCGCAGAATGGTTCGAGCGGCTGATGGTGAGGGTTGGGAGTGGGGGGTGTGTTTCTGGGCGGGGTCGG
>JALRGB010000555.1 GCA_023253575.1 Verrucomicrobiales bacterium | reverse complement strand
TATTCGGATCTTCTGTCGCCGTGGGTCGCTGACCCCGGCCGCGGCGCCGAACGTTTCACCGAATGATTTTTGTGCGGGGGACCGGATGCGAAGAAGCGGTTTCGCGTACGTGTCTTGAGTGATGTGGCCTGTGGGCCAATTGTGAAAACCGGGGCCAACGTCCCCAGCTACAGTGGCGGCGTGGCCGCCTGCGTCGTCGTTTCGGATCCGAGGCCTGTTGGTCGCTGACCCCGGTCACCGGGCTTCGGCTCCGAGCCTCGCGACTCAGGGCGCGGGGACGAGCAGTGCGAGGTCTTTGTATTCGACCTCCATGTCCTGACCGCCATGGAGCTGGAGGCCGAACAAGCCCTTTTCCCGGGTGGGGGATGGATCGACGAAATCGGCGGTCTGACGGCCATTGACGTGAACCACGGTGCGGGCGCCGTGGGAGCTGACCCACATTTCATTCCATTCGCCGGGGCGGTTCACTTTTTCTCGGGCCATCCAAGCCTTATCCGGCTGGGCTACCCACGCCCGGCCCCCAGTTTCGTAGAGCCCGCCGGTGTCGTCGTTCTCGCACACTTCTGCTTGAAATCCATGCACCGTAACCGCGTCATCCACCCGCTGGGCCTTGAAATAAACTCCGCTGTTGCCCTTGGTGACTTTAAACTTCAGGCGCATCGTAAAATCGCCATGCATGGCCTCACTCAAGAGCAGTCCATGCCGCGGGTCACTGGCGGGACTGGTCCCGCGGATCGCGCCGTCCTTCACCTCCCACTGGCCGCCGGGAGTGGCGGTCCAGCCGTTGAGCGATGAGCCATCGAAGAGCGGTTTCCATTCATGACGCCCCAGATCCTGTAGCGCAACCTGGCGCCACTGCACCTGAGTGCCAACTTTGTCCGCCTCCTGACCGACGCCGTGCACCTGAAAAGCAATAAATCCAGCGGTTTCGCCGGCATCCCTCAGGTCGGCGGCCGGCACCCCGTTGAGCCAAGTGCGGATCGAGTCGCCGACAGCCCGGATGCGCACCGTGTTCCAGTCGCCCTGCTTGAACGCCCTGCGCGCCGCCTCATTGGCCGTTAAATTCTGCAGCCACCCCCGCCGGCCTTCCTCGTAAATTCCCGCGGTCCACGCCCGGTCGCTCGGGTCAATCTCCGCCTGATATCCATGCACTTGGCCATTTTTAAAATCCGCTCGACTATGCGAACGAATTTGCACGCCACTATTCAAACGAGGATCCACCTTAAACTCGTAGGTCAGCTGAAAATCGCCGTACTCCTTCGTGGTGGCCAGAAAACTGTTGGGTTCGGCCGCCACCGAAGTGCCTGTCAAGACGCCGCCTTTGAGTTCATAGACTGCTTTGCCGCCGAGTTGGCGAAAACCCGTGGCAACATCCGGATTGGTAAACAACGGCTGCCAAGGGTCACCCGGAGATTCGGCACCCACCACGCGACACAAAGTGCTCAGTCCCGCCAGAACCATGGCCGCCCGATGAAAAGATCGAATCATCGGCCAACCCTGCCCAATGCAGCCGCTCACGCCAATAAAAAAATACTCCGCAGTGCGCAGCTACCCCGCACACGCGGAGTCCTGAGAGGCGAATTCTCCACAAGTTATTCACAATTTTTCCACCGTCCCAAGCCGCCATCGCCGCCGCCACCGACTCGCCGCCTCCCTTTCAGCGAGTCCTCGATTTTGCGGTTTCAGCAAGGACATATTTATACCTGCCATAATCAGCCAAATCCCTTCTCCCACTAAGGAAAACGCTCAGACGAGGATGTGGAACTGCATGTGGAACACGTGACTCGAACGGTTTTTCGGCTGGGAAAAAATTGTCCCATAACTAATTTAATGACAACTACTTAGTACGTAAACAAATCAATTCATTCGGGCATCCTGAACATCTTTAAGAATCAAACATGTGGCCGTCCGCGGGTGGGGAGCGGTCTGAAAATCGTTTTGCCCGCAGGGATTTCGATTTCCGACGAGCGGAGCGGGTGGGGAGCCGGTTGTGAACAAGCGGCGGGGGGTGAGAACCCGGTCTTTTTGAGGTGGGGACGGTGTTGGGCGGTGGTGTGGCGATGGTGGCGGTGGATTTGTTCACATCGGTTGTTCACAATTTTTGCTGGGCGGGGTGATGGGGCTGTTCTTTTATAACGTGTTCAAGTTTTCGATTGTTGATCGATCGATGGGCCCCACTTGAAGGGTGCGTTTTTTAAGTGGTTTTATCGTTCCTTCGGCATGAGAGGTTTTGAGAATCGATTGTTAGCCGGACTCTTTCCGGCCCTTTACAGGGTCGGAGGCCGTGGTTTGATGAATCTTTATCTCTCTCATGCCCCCAGCTCGTCTGCGCATTCTCAAAACCAGCAAACTCTTCATCGGGGGGAAATTTCCCCGGGCTGAGAGCGGCCGAGTGCTGACGGCCGTCGATTTTCTGACGGGCGCCCATTTGGCGCATTACGGGCAAGCCTCGGTCAAAGACCTGCGGGATGCCGTCGCGGCGGCCCGGGCGGCGCAAGGAGCATGGGCGGCCGCTGCGCCTAGTCTGCGCGGCCAAATTCTTTACCGCGCGGCCGAAATGATTGAAGGAAGAATGGCTTCGCTGGCGGCCGTCATCTCCACCACCACTGGCGCCACGGCGGCCGCGGCAGAAGACGAGGTGGCCGCTTGCGCCGACCGACTGGTTTATTTTGCGGGATGGGCCGACAAAATTTCCGCTGTCTTTGGCAGTGTGAATCAGGTGGCTACTTCGCACTTTAATTTCACCGTGCCTGAGCCCACTGGGGTGGTGGCGGTGCTGGCTCCCGATCGACCGTCGGCGCTCGGGCTAATTGCGGCGGTGGCGCCGGTGCTCGTTGCGGGTAACACCGCAGTGGTGGTGGCCTCCGATGCTTTTCCTTTGGCCGCGATGGAGCTGGCCGAAGCCTTCGCCACCAGTGACTTGCCGGCCGGGGTGGTGAATATCCTGACCGGTAAACGCGCTGAACTCGTCGGGACCTTGGCTTCACACCTCGACATCAATGCCGTCGTCGATGCCTCTGATGACCCCGCCCATCGCACGACGCTGCGACTGGGGGCGGCCGGCAATCTCAAACGCGTACACTTTCGCGACGCCACGCGCCAAGCAGGGACCGACATTCTCGATACCGTCGAAATGAAAACTGTTTGGCATCCAGTCAGCTGGTAGCCGAGGTATATGCGCGATGAATATGGTGTCACTCATCGATTTGGATTTGACCACATCGCCAAGATAGGACATCATTTGAACATTGGCGATATCGTCCTCCGGGTCCATGCCGCTAGTCATGAAGCGGCCGAGGCCGCGTTGGTCAGTGTCGCTTCCGCCATGCGCATCGAATAGCGTCCCCCTCCTTTCATTTCTCCCTCCCTCATGCCCCGTCCTTCCCTCGGTCGCCGCCCCTCGTGCGGGCGGTCTCATCACCCTGACCCGTCCCGCCAGCCATGAGGACTCTGACGCACCTCCATCGCTGGCTCGGACGCCGCACCGACCGGCTGCTCCGCGCCCCTGTGCCGCTGCGGAATGCCGCCGGAGAAAAATGGCCCAAAGACCGGGTCGGCGAGTTTGGCGAGAAAGTTGCCAGTCGCTGGCTCTGGCTGGAGGGCGGCTGTGAGGTACTGTATCAGAATTTTCAAGCCCGGGAAGGCGGCGAAGTGGATA
>JALRGB010000402.1 GCA_023253575.1 Verrucomicrobiales bacterium | reverse complement strand
TCGCGGTGACGGCGTGGTCAGGATATGCGCCGCGGCATCGCGCCGACTGGCTGCTGGAAAACGTCCTGTGCCTGCTGGCACTCCCGGTCCTCTGGGTCATTTACCGCCGACTGCCATTTTCGATGCTTTCGTGGAGTCTGGTCTTTGCTTTTTTATGTCTGCACCAGCTGGGTGCGCATTACACGTATTCGGAGGTGCCGTATGACGCATGGTGGCAGTCGCTAACCGGCCACTCGCTAAACCAGTGGTTCGGTTGGGACCGCAATCATTTTGACCGAGTGGTCCATGTTCTTTATGGATTTCTGCTGGCCTTCCCCATTCGGGAAATCTTTCTGCATCTGGTGAAACTGCGGGGTTTTTGGAGTTATTTCCTGCCACTTGACCTCACGCTTTCAAGTTCTGCGGTTTACGAGCTGATCGAGTGGGCGGCGGCGGGGGTATTTGGCGGCGAGCTGGGGGTCGCCTATCTCGGGACCCAAGGCGATCCATGGGATGCGCAAAAAGACATGGCGCTGGCCGCTGGCGGAGCGCTGCTCGCGATGCTCATCACCGCCATCGTTCATTGGCGGTGCCAGCGGGACAGAGCCCGCGATTGAACACCCAGCCCGACGGCCACGCCCAGCCACATTTCACCCTCTTAGGGATTGAATTCAATCCAGTCGAGATTCATCAGGCCACTCTTTCCAGGATTGACGAAGACAGCGAAAACGTCCGTGCGTCCAGCCCCGGGCCGGCTCAGCGGCGCGGTGATTTCCTGCCACGCCTCCCACCCGCCGGTGACGGGAACTTCTACGCGCGCCAGCAACGGACCGTCTGGAGCACCTGCATGAAACTCGACCGCCCCGCCCTGCCCGCCCGAAGCGACCCGACACGTTACCGCAGCCGCCGAAGCCAGATTGAGCGAATTGAACCGGACATGCTGACCGTGATTCGTATCCCCGACAAACCGCCCACCACTCGCACTGCCACCGTCCAGCGCCTGCGTGCCGTGGCTAGCATCATGCAGCTCGGCCTCCATTCGACGGGTGCGCAACACCACCGCCGCCCGACCAGTCAGCGGACTGGCCGGAGCCGCGCCGGCATCCGTGAAAAGCGCCTCCACTTTGACCGATCGCACACCCGTAGCGTCGGCCGGTAACAGCACCTCCCCGCTCAAACCACGCTGCATCACAGGCGTATTCGTTCCCGCTTGCAACGAGAATACCCATGAGACCATTTCTGTGATTTGATCGCGCGTGTGATGGCCGTGCGGCAACATCGGTACCGGCCCCCAAACCCCGCTGGAGCCTTTCTGCACACGATCAACGCTGGCTTCAAGGGCCCCAGCTTGGCCGCGATACTTATCAGCAATCTCGAGGAACGAAGGGCCAATAATACGATGTCCCGGCGCATGACAGTTGAAGCAGTCCGCCGATTTCATTAACACCAAACCCGCCGGCTCGACCCCACCCCGGTCGACAGTCACACTGAGCAGCACCCGCGGGCCGAAACTGTCAGGCAGCTCCGAGGAATCCCCTTCCTCCGCATCACGCACGCTGGCCCGCCACTCGAGCGTCTGGCCCGGCGTAAAGAAATCCCCTTCAGCCGGCGATTCCAATGTGACCACCGGCTGGGTGTTGCCAACAATAACCGGTACGGAAGCAATCGAGGTCGCCCCGCCCGCGTCCGTCACCCGAAGTTCGATGACATGATCTCCCGGGGTGGCCAGCGTAATATTCGCCACCGCCGTCGTCGCCAGCACGGTGTCGCCACTGCGCCATTCGTACTGCAGAGAGGACACCTCGCCGTCCGGATCGCTGGTGCCCGCACTCGTCAGCGTCACCGCCAACGGGACCGCCCCCTGCATGGGCGTGGCCGCCGCCACTGCCTTGGGCGACAGATTCCCATGATTGTAAGACACACACAACAATCTGGAATTGGCATTGGCACCCCATGTCTCGCCGTAATCAATGCAATACAATCGACCGTCCGGCCCAAAAACGGCATCCAGCATCCGTTTGACCGGAACCGCCGCCGTGAACGGCTCAATGGCCACCAGATTCGCATCCGCATCCATGCGGGCCCACTTGATCATGCGACGTTCCCAGTCCCACCACAGCAGACACTTGTCATAGTGTGAGGGAAACCCCTGGGTACTCGCAAATTCCGGCCGGTAATGAAAGACCGGTCCGGCACAGGCCGTACGACCGCCTTGTCCCACTTCAGGAAATTCCGCAGAGGCGCCGTAAGGATAATAAATAAATGCTGGCTGGGCGGGCGGCAAATCTTCAGCGCCCGTATTGTTCGGTCCCACATTACGCGGCCGCGCTGGGTCAAAAGCCGCCCCAGCCGTTTTAGTCGCGTAATCGTAGTCATGATAAGCAAAGTTGTTGCCGATAAAATACGGCCAGCCAAAATTACCTGCCCGCCGTGCTTGGTTGATCTCGTCATACCCACGGGGTCCACGGGGCCCTTCGCCGCCGGCATCCGGACCGACTTCCCCCCAGTAAACAATGCCCGTGGCCTGATCGACACTCATGCGCCACGGATTGCGGCAGCCCATACAATAAATTTCCGGCAGAGTGCCGGGCTGTCCGGGCGGAAATAGATTGCCCTCCGGAATGGTGTAGGTTCCGTCCGGCTGCGGGCGGATACGCAGAATCTTGCCGCGCAAATCTCCCGGATTGCCCGCCGACTTCTGGGCATCCCATGGCCCTTGGCCCGGACGTTCGTCCAGTGGAGCATATCCATCCGAATCACCGTGCGGATGCGTGTTGTCGCCGGTAGCAATAAAAAGACTCCCGTCCGGACCAAACTCCACACTGCCAGCATGATGGCAACACTCGCGCCGCTGCGTGCCAAAGGTCAGTACCACTTTCTCCGAGGCCAAATCCAAGACATCGCCTTTCATCTCAAACCGGCTCAGCCGCTGCCCAATAAAATCCTTCGGCGAATACAAAATGTAAATCCAGTTATTGACCGCAAAAGCCGGATCAAGCGCAAACCCAAGCAGTCCGTTTTCCTGCTCGTTCACGACTTCTACCGTGCCCGCTTCCACCACCGCACGGGTCTCAGGCAACCAAAGGCGTAACCGACCAGCCAACTCGATAAAAAAGATTCGCCCATCCGGAGCACGTTCAAGCTCAATGGGCTGAGCCATTCCTTCTGCCAGCACATCAACCGAATAACGCACATCGGCAGGCGGAACTGGATCTTGCGCCACCAACCGCGATGACAGCCACACGGGCCCCAATCCCAGCACCAAAGCAGCCAACCGGCAAAAACTCCGGTCTACTCTACGACCCCTCATTTCAATAATACTCATCCCTTCACCCTAACCGGATGGTGGATTGGTCAATCCGCGAGCCCATCAGGGTAATCCGTAACCGTAGTAAATTCATTTGTCGACCCCGCCATCCGCATCAGACTTCAATCATGCTCAAATGTGTTGTCCTCTTGTGCCTCACCCTGCTGTGGTCCCTGGTCGGCGCGCGCGCCGCAACCGCCGCCCCACCCGCCGAAAAACGCCTCGTCTTTCTGGGTGATAGTATCACTCAAGCCGGCGGCTACATCCAGATCATCGAGGCCGCCATGATCGCGCAATACCCGGGCGAAAAATACACTATCATTCCACTCGGCCTCGCCAGCGAAACCGCCTCCGGCCTGAGCGAACCCGGCCACGCCGGAGGCCAATTCCCACGGCCCACCGTGCACGAACGTCTCGGTCGCGTCCTCGAAAAGGCCGCCCCCCAGCTCGTCCTCGCGTGCTACGGCATGAATGATGGCATCTACCACCCGCTCAGCCCCGAACGCACCCGCGCCTTCCAAGACGGCATCCAAAAACTCCACGACCGCGTCATCGAGAGTGGCTCCAAAATCATCCATCTCACCCCCCCGGTCTTTGATCCACTCCCCATCAAAGCCAATCTTCTGCCCGCCGGCCTCGAGACCTACCCGCAGCCGTACGAAGGCTACAACACAGTGCTCGACGCGTATAGCACTTGGCTGCTGACGCAGCGTGCCGCCGGATGGGAAGTCATTGACATCCATGACCCCATGAATGCCGCCCTCGCCGCCCGGCGTCAGACGGAGCCGGAATTCACCTTCGCCCCGGACGGTGTGCATGCCAATGACAGCGGCCATCTACTGATGGCCTCCGTCATTCTCAAGGCATGGGGACTGCAGGTCACCGCGGAGGGTACGCCCGATCACCCACAAGGCCGAGCTATCCTCGAAGCCGTCAGAAAAAAACAGGCCCTGCTCGGCCCCGCCTGGCTCAGCCACACCGGCCATCTGCGACCCGGCCTCGCCCCGGGCCTGCCACTCGCCGAAGCTGAAGCCCAAGCCGAAGTTTTCGACCAAGAGGCGCGGCGGCTGGCTACGGCAACTCCACTCGATCTCCCGGGCAAAACCAGCGAGTGGAATGGATTTCG
>JALRGB010000372.1 GCA_023253575.1 Verrucomicrobiales bacterium | reverse complement strand
AATGCAATACATCCGGTAGTTGGTTCGTCCGGTTTCCTCGTTCAAGAGGGCAATGCACCTTGAACTCGTTCCGAAGCCGTCTATCTTGAAAGGGTGAAGGTAAATACCTGCTCCGATTCTCAAACCGGGTTCAAGGATCGGCAAAAACACTTGCGGAGAGCCTTGGGAAGTGCCGCTCTGGAGGGCGTCACGCCTCGCCCGCAAGCATTGGCCGATTTGCAAGCGGTGGCTAGTGGCACCATGACCAACGATCAGTATCGCCAGCGGGTGAAGCAACGGTATGGAATACAGGGGTGATACCGGCGACCCCTACGTCGATTCGCAAACGGGCGTCCTGAACAACTTGGCTGGAATCAAAGACGCCTCCCAGCTCGAGGCATTCGAGGTCGAAATGTCTATTCAGCGGCAGGTTGAGCTTTCGGAAGCTCTGCCGCCACTGGTTTTCGATTACGACCATCTCAAGGCGATTCACCGCTATCTGTTTCAGGACGTCTATTCGTGGGCAGGCCAGCCGCGCAGCGTAGATATGGCCAAGGGAAGTAGCCGGTTTGGATCGCATCTCCATCTCGAAACGTATCTCTCCAAACGATTCGCTGAACTTGC
Source organism: Verrucomicrobiales bacterium (assembly GCA_023253575.1). Lineage (GTDB taxonomy): Bacteria > Verrucomicrobiota > Verrucomicrobiia > Verrucomicrobiales > V1-33 > CAJBME01. The sequence goes on along the minus strand of JALRGB010000372.1, from coordinate 2,728 downwards.
CGTCGAAAGAAGGCGGTGGAGCGCCGCGCCGGAAACCATCGAATGGGCGGATCGGCTAGCGCATTACCTTGGTGAAATCAATGCAGCGCATCCCTTCCGCGAGGGGAATGGCCGGGTCCAGCGTTTCTTCATCGGCCAGCTTGCCGAAGAACACGGTTTCGAGGTGCGCTGGGAAGACATGACTGCTTCCGAAATGGTTGATGCCTCCATCGCTTCCTTTCAGGGCGACAATCGCCCCATGTGGAATCTGATCGAAAGGAATCTCGTCAGGCAGGACGCCCGGCTTTGACCCCCTCTCGCTGTTCTTCCTCTTTTACACCCGGCTGGAAAGTCCATCCAAGCCGCCTGAATTTACTCTGCTTCGGTGTCTTTTTTAAATGAGGCAACAGGGGGCGGGGTGGGATGAGGTTGTTGAATGGGCAGTTGCGGCGTGGGGTGACCAGTTCAGCATGGAGGTACGGCTGATGAGTGGCCGATTATGGGAATGAATGATCTGCCGATTTACGAGTTAAGGAGTGCCTTGATGCGGGCGATGGAGCCGCGTGAGGGCCGGGCGAGGGAGGGGGTGCGGCTGGTGATTGAGGCCCCGACGGGGTCTGGCAAATCGACGCAGATTCCACGGATGGCCTTGAATGACGGGCTGGTGCCGAACGGGCAGATTGTGGTATTGCAGCCGCGACGGATTGCGGCGCGTTTGTTGGCGCGGCGTGTGGCGCAGGAGCAGGGAGTGCGTTTGGGGGAGGAGGTGGGGTATCAAGTACGTTTTGAGAAGGCGGTTTCTGAGCGCACGCGGATTCGTTTTGTGACCGAGGGGATTTTGTTACGCGAGTTGTTGCAGGATGAGCGATTGGGACAAGTGGGGGCGATTGTTTTTGATGAATTCCACGAGCGACATTTGTATGGCGACATCACGTTGGCGAGGGTGTTGGAGGTGCAGCGGTTATGGAGGCCTGATTTGGCTTTGATTGTGATGTCGGCGACGCTGGATGCGGGGCGGCTGCAAAACTATTTGGCTCCGTGTACGGTCTTGAAGTCGGAGGGGCGGACCTTTCCGGTGGAGATCCGTCATTCGGCGCCGCGTGGATTGACTGAGGAAGTGTGGGATCATGTGGCCCGGGTCGGGGGCGGGGTGGTGGCGGAAGCGCCTATGGGGCAGGATGGTGCGGGCGGGCATGTGTTGATTTTCATGCCTGGCGGCTATGAAATTCGCAAGACGATGGAGGCGGTACGACGCGAGAAGTGGGCGCGGGAATTTGAGGTGTTGCCGCTGCATGGCGAGCTGACGCCGGGCGAGCAAGACCGGGCGGTTGACCCATTGGGTGACGGGCGGCGGCGGATTATTGTGGCTACCAATGTGGCTGAGACGTCGCTGACGATTGATGGAGTGACGGTGGTTTTGGATGCCGGGTTGGCGCGGATGGCGCAGTTTGATGCCGGGCGAGGGTTGAACACGTTGACGGTAGAGAAGATTTCGCAAGCCAGTGCGGATCAGAGGGCGGGTCGAGCGGGTCGGACGGCTCCGGGATTGTGTGTGCGGTTGTGGTCGGAGGCGGATCATGCGCGCCGGGCGGCGCAGACGCCCCCGGAGATTCTTCGGATGGATTTGGCGGAGGTGGTGTTGACGCTCTTGGCGAGCGGGGTGGAGGACCTTGGTTCATTCCGCTGGCTGGAGGCGCCCGAACCGAGGGCTTTGGCGCGGGCGGTGGAATTGTTGCGGCAGCTGGGGGCAGTGGAGGGGAGCGTGACTGAAGGCGGGGTGGCGACGGCAGCGGGCGGCGGGGCGGGGCCGGTGCGGCTGACGGCGATGGGGCGGATGTTGGTAGAGTATCCTTTGCACCCTCGGTATGCGAGAGTGCTGGAGGCGGCCCGCGAGGCAGGGTGTGGGGAGGATTTTGCTTTGTTGCTGGCGATTATCCAAGGGCGTGCGCTGTTTGGTAAATCTGGTGGCGCGGTTCCATCGCGGTTTGTTGAGGGCGACGAATTTTCCGATTTGTTGCCGTTGTGGCGGGCGTGGGAGGCGGCGCGAGCGGTTCACTTCGAGCGTGACGGGTGTGTTCAGCTTGGGGTGAACGGGCTGGCGGCGCGCGAGGCGGGTCAGCTGGCGCAGCAATTATGTCGGGTGATGAAGCGTGGGGCGGGGCGGTCGGGGGTGGCTGCTGATGGAGGTCTTGGGGCGGAGGGGTTTGCGAAGATTTTGCTGACGGGGTTTTCCGATCAGGTGGCGCGCCGGACGAGTGCGGGTTCGCTTGCTTGTGAGGTAGTGGGTGGGCGGCGCGGGCAGATTCCAAAGGAATCGTTGTTGCGACAGGCGCCCTTGGTGGTGGCGGCGGAGATGCGGGAAATTGAGGGACGTGATGTGCAAGTGATTCTCAGTGGGTGTACTCTTGTAGAGGAGGCTTGGCTAGCAGAGCTTTTTCCTAATGAGTATGTGCGCATGACGGAGGCGATGTGGGATGAGACCCAGCGTCGGGTCTTGCAGAAAGAGCAGGTCAGATTTCGTGATCTTGTCTTGAGCACGCGTCAGAGCGGCGAGCCGGACCGGGAGAAGGCGGCGGCCTTATTGGCGGAGAAAGTCATGGCGGGCGAGCTGAAGCTAACGGCGTGGGACCATGAAGTGGAGCAATGGATTGCCCGTTTGAATTGCTTGGCAAAATGGATGCCCGAGCTGGAGGTGCCGGCCCTGACCGAGGCGGACCGCGCGTTTGTCATTGCTGAAATGTGCCATGGG
>JALRGB010000367.1 GCA_023253575.1 Verrucomicrobiales bacterium | reverse complement strand
AAACCATAGACCACATGCGGCTTCTCGCGGCGATGCTTCCCCATCATCCCCATTTTCCCAATCGCCTTCTGCTCGGCCTGGTCGCGCACCGAACACGTATTGATCAAAATCACATCCGCCTGGGATTCATCCTCCGTCATGGCATACCCTCCGCGCTCAGCAAATAGCCGCGCCACCTGATCGGAGTCGCGCTCGTTCATCTGACAACCGTAGGTGCGGATATGGACGTGATGCATAAAAAAAACAAATCGAAGCCGGATCACCAGACGCTCCGGCAGGGCGCCATTCTTGATCCAACCAGAAGCCACCCTATCCATCATTCCGCCAGCGCCAAGCAGAAGCACCACCGCCAAACGCCCTCATCGGATCCTGCTCGAGCACCTGCTGACCCAAGACCCCCGCGAGCCTCCTCCCTTAAAGTTCACCACCGCAGCTCGCAGCCGATACCCACCAGGCACGGAGGAGCGGCCTTTCCGACCAACGGCAGACCGAGACTTGTGTTATCGACCCGCAGCAAAGCATAATCTTCATCGAGCAGGTTTGAACCAAAGAGGTAAATACTGGCATTCCCCCAAGCGTACCCCACCCGCGCCGAAAGCACTTTTCTGGTCTCGAGCGCGGTCGCTTCCGGACTACCAATCTGGCTGTAGGTGGCGTCCGCATACGAAAACATCCCTGAAGCAAAGACGCCGCTGGCGTGGCGGTAATTGATGCCGAACGAGGCTGTCCACTCTGGGGCATTGGGAAACGCCTGATCAGCGCGGTCCGTGCCTTCCAGCATCAGGTCTTGAAACTGGGTATCGAGCCAGGAGACGCTACCAGTGAGTGACAATCCGTCGACAGGCTGCCAGCGGGCTTCCATTTCCGCACCTTGGCGGCGAGCGGTAGCCGCATTATAAACGAGTGTATCAATAGTCGGAAATCCACCCGGCACGTTCGCGGGCACCTGCATGTCATCCATGCTCGAATGAAAAACGGCTGCTGAAAGCTGGAGTGTATCCGTGGCCGCTAGGCTGGCATAGAGTTCGGAATCCCATGAGTACTCCGCCTCGTAGGGAGCGGTGAGCCCGAGGGTAGGTGCAAAACCAATGCCAGCCCCCCGGTATCCGCGAGCGAAGCGCACGCCCACTTCTCTACCTGCCGACGGCTGCCATGATAGCCCGGCCTCTGGCAACAGCGTGGATTCCTCGGTCTCACCCAAGGAAGACGCCGGTGGCAACGGGCCAAAGATGGAAGAGGCCTCCAACTCGCGGCGTTCATGATTCAAGCGCACCCCGCCCTTCAAATGAAAGGTGTCGGCAAATTCCCAGTCGCCGCGCGCATACGCCGCCGCCACGACCACATTTTCCACGCCTTCGTTGTCAAACGCACTGCCGATCGGAAAGGGTGCCAAACCTTGACCCCTATTTCCCGTCGTATACTCACTAGATTCAAAGTACCCTCCGAGCTGCCAGGCAAAACGACCCACATCCCGCGACAAAACCACATCTTCCACAAGTCGCTGCTCGTCCCGATATCCCGAATTAAACCACCCCAAAATCGGCGTGACATCTAGATCAAAGCCAGATTCCAGGTCCAGCCGCTGCAGCGAAAACGTCGATTTCAAGACCATGTCCGCCGGCAGCGCCAGCGCGGCCGTCAACGCCACCGCCTGACGGTCCGCCTCATAATAACTCGGCGTATTCAATGACGTCTCGCGGACAAAAAGCCCGCGATCCGCATGGTCTATGACATTGGCAAATGGATTGCCGCCGAGCTGGTCACTGACCAGCGACAGCACAAACTGAGCGTCAGGGTTTTTCCCTGGATGCCAACGCACGCTGAGCTTCAACGCATCACGATCACTGGCGCCAAATTCATCGTCGAGATAAAACACATTCTCCTCGTAGCCGTCACTCTGCTGGTGCTGGTAAGAAAACCGCAGGGCCAGCTCGTCCGGCACCAACACCACCTGCTGACTCAAACCCGCCCGCAATCCGCCATCCTGCGAAAATTCCGTGAGCGCCGCGCCCCCGGCCGCAAATCCCGGCGACGTTGTCGCCAACCGCAGAGATCCACCCAGCGCACTGGGACCGCCCGCCAGCGACTGTGGACCACGCAATACCGTGGCCGATTCCAAATCCCACATCAACGGCGGCAAATACCGCAGCGTCGTCGATGAAAGCGGCACCCCGTCCTCCATCACCACCAACAACGGATTAGATGCCGTGCCGAAATTACCGAAAAAAGAATCCTGATTTAACCCGCGCAAATTGATGATACCAAATCCCGGACTGCCAACATATGCCCCCGCCACGCCACCCAACAAATCCTGAAAAGTGCCACGCCCAGGCGGCACCTCAGCCAGCCGATCCTCCCCCATCGTCGTCATCAAACCCGCCCCCATCACCGCCGGTTCCTCCAACTTGCCGTCCACCACCACCGGCGGC
>JALRGB010000337.1 GCA_023253575.1 Verrucomicrobiales bacterium | reverse complement strand
CCTGCGGGAGGGTGCAGGCGGCGAGGGAGGGCCTTGTGGGAGGGCGCGGGGGACGGGGCCGGCGGATTATTTCTGCACGTTATAGCAGAAGATGAGGTCTTGATCGCGGAGGTAGAGGCGGCCGTTGACGACCACGGGGTGGGACCAAATCCGACCTTCTTTTTTCCGGAGAGATGTTTGGGGAGCCAGCTTGAAGCGGCTGATTTCCTGCCATTTATCTGGCTTGGCGGTGGCGAGGACGACTGTGCCGTCATTTTCATCGACGCAGATCAGATGACCGGCGGCGTAGGTGCATGTTCCTTTGCCGAGCGATTCGTCTTGCCACTCGATTTTTCCGGTGAGGAAGTCTTGGCATGTCCAGCCGCCTTTGTCGGAGTGGCCGTAGATTTTGCCATCGACGACGATGACGCCGCCGTGGTGATTGGTGATAGATTTTTCCTCATAGACGACCTCGGGTTCGGCGCCGTCGAGTTTGATCATCTGGCAGCCGGTACCATAACCGGCGGTGGCGTAGACGCTGTTGTCGTGGAAGACGAGAGTGGGGATGACGGCGACGCGGCCGGGAAAGCTGGTTTCCCAGAGCAGGGAGCCGTCTTTAGGGGCGATGCCTACGACCTTGTTCATCAACAACTGGGCGTATTGTGGCTGGCCATTGACCTCGATGCGGATGGGCGACGAGTATTGGGCGGGGCCTTTGAGTTTTGACGACTGCCAGACGACGGCACCCGTTTTTTTATGAAGGGCGGCCATCGTTCCTTGTTGGCCGCCGGGGGTGCAGATGACGTGATCTCCATCGATCAGAACGGACTCGGTGTACCCCCATCCTTGGAGCTCGCCGCCGAGGGATTTGACCATATCGACTTTCCACACTTCGGTGCCGTCCTTGATGTTGAGGCACGCGAGGATGCCGGTGGCGGACAGGGCGTAGAGGTGGTCGCCATCGACGGTGGGGGTGGAGCGAGGGCCGTCGCCCCAATTGTTTTCGTAGACGGGTCCGAGGGAAGTGGCCCACAATTCTTTACCGCTGGTGGTATCGAGGCAGATGACTTGTTCTGATTTCTGACGTGCGCCCATGGTGAACAGGCGGGGGCCGACGATGCTGAAGCTGGAGTAGCCGACGCCGGCGTCTTTGAAGATCCACGATTGTTTAGGGCCACTTTTCGGCCATGGGGCGAGGATGGATGTATCTGGTGAGTGACCGACGCGTCCTTCGCCGCGCCATTGGGGCCAGTCGGCGGACAGGAGTGGAGTGGCTGTGAGCACGGCGGTGGCGAGGAAGGCGATGGCGTGAGATGTCATGGGGAGATTATTTTATGGCATGTTGGCGGGCCGGCAACTGTTCAGCGAGGCGGGATGAGGTGTGATCTTGCGTCTTCCGGTTTCCTGAATTACCCCCATGCTAACCATGACCGTGGAAAATGCTGCTCCTGCGCACGACCGCCTGACTCCCTTTCAGGTGGTGACGTTGGTGCTTTCGGTCGGGGTATTACTGTTGATGTTTGCGCAGGCAGCGTTGGATTTTACACCGGCGCATAAGCGGATGGTGGAGGCGTATGATTTGGTTGTCTGTGCGGTGTTCTTTTTTGAGTTTTTGGTTCGTTGGCACCGGGCTCCGAGCAAGCTGGAGTTCATGAAGTGGGGGTGGATAGATCTGGTGTCTTGTGTTCCGGTGATCGATGCGCTGCGGTGGGGGCGGCTGGTGCGTATTGCGCAGATATTGAGATTGTTGCGGGCTTTTAGGTCAGTGCGGATGTTGCTGATCTATTTCCTCAGGAACGAGCGGCTGGGGTCGATTGGTTCGGTGATGGCGGTTTTCGGTCTGGTGGTGACCTTTGCTGCGATCACGGTGCTGCACGTCGAGGGGGAGGCGCCGGCGTCGACGATTAAGACGCCGGGCGACGCGTTTTGGTGGGCCATTGTGACGGTGACCACGGTGGGCTATGGGGATCATCTGCCGGTGACAGCCGAAGGGCGGCTGGTGGCTGGGATGTTGATGATTGCCGGGGTCGGGCTTTTTGGCACTTTGAGCGGTCTAGTGGCCAGCGTGCTAGTGAGTCCGAGAACGCTGAATAATGTCAACGAACTCGCGGCGTTGACGCACGAAATCAAGATGTTGCGGGAAAAGATTGAGCGGCTGGAGGAGGCGGTGCCGCCGCGGCCGCATCATGTTTCACGCGCGTCCAACGAGGATACGCCGCCGTCGTAATGAAGGCCGGCGGCTCCAGTCATAGGGGAGGTGGAGCGGAAGGTGGCGCCGGTCTGGTCCGGCCAAGGAAGGCTTTGGGTGGCCTTTCGGCCCGGGAGGGGTGATTTTTTCAGCCCTTGGCGCGCCGCGGTGGGCGCGGGCGCGGGCTCAGGGCAGGAGCTGAGCGACTGGATCGACCTTCTCGAATCAGCCGAGGGGCGGGGCGCCGGCCGGCTGTTGTGATGGGTCGACGAGGACGACGCGCAGAGGCACGGAGCAGATGGTTTGGCCGTCCATGCTGATTTGGACTTCGTGGGTGCCAGTTTTCTCGAATTTCAGTCCTTGGAGGTTGAGGACGATATTGCGGGTGATGAAGATATTTTCTTGGGGCAGCCGGACTTCCATGACGGGCTCGAACGGGCGAATGATCGGTTGACCATCTTCATCGACGAAGGCGATGCCGAGTTTGTGTTGTCCTTCGTCGCCGGGTTTGAAGCACAGACGAAGAGCGAGGGCGCAGGACGGGTGGACGACGGGGACCTGCCGGGCGAAGATTTGGTCGAAGGTGCCGATGACGCAGAGTTTACCGTTATAATCGACGGCTGCGTCGCAGAGGGTTGCTACTTGGATATCCATTCTTCTGTCGTAGCGCGTTCTTGGCAAAAGGCAAACGGGGAGGCGGGTTGGTTTTGGCTTTCTTGGGGTCTGGCCGCTGGGAGAATCTGGGGGTTATTTCACCGGTTAGAGCGGGTGGTGAGCGGCTTTTTACGGGGTGGAGGGAGCGTGGCGGTGGTCGGCTGCGGGTGCAGGCCACCGTTATACTGGCTGAAAATCCCTTCGAGTGCGGCCAGACCAAAGCTTATTTTCTTAAAGAACGACGGGTTGTGAGGCACGAGGATGAAATGGGGGTGTTGGGACCAGAGGGCACGCAACCGGGAGTCGAGTTCGATCGCTTCTTCCTGAGACTCAGTGCGGATGCGGTTTCCTCCTTCGATGGAAGTCCCTCCGACAGCGGCTGTTTCGAAGAAAATTACGACCTTGTAGCGCAGAAGTTCTTTTTGCAGGGTGGTGCCGACGGCCTTGAAGTAACCGGACGGATGACCGGGCCAGTAGGCGGCGCCATCGACGGTGCCGCGGTCGCAGAGTAGGCTGCGTCCCGGGTAGAGCGAGGCTTGGACGTCTTCAAGGTGGCGCTGCACATGAAAGATCCCGGTTTGGGTAGTTTTGAGAGCCACGGGGTCGCGGGAGCGGGGGAACCCGCCTTCGAACAAGATGGTAGCGGCTTCCGGGACGATGACGACGCGATCGCCGATTTCCCGGCGAAAGAGGTCGGCGGCGGTTGTTTTGCCACCGCCCGGGCCACCAGACAGAACGATGCGACTGACGTCTTGGGATAATTTCATAAGATTCGGTACCAAAGACCTCAAAGAATGAGGTTAGGCTGTTTTGGGTGGGGTGCCAAGCGGCTCTTAGGTTGGTTTCGGTGATGGGCTGGGCTTGGCCATGCTCAATCGTTGTTGCTGGTTATCGGTGGCGGCTGGGGCCATGAGGCGGCCTTGGGGGGTGTTTTTAGGATGATTTTCTGGTGGTTGGCTGGGCGGCGTTTACGGGTGTTTTTTGGCGATAAACTCGAGGAGGAGGGGGAGGGCGGGTTCGGCCATGGTGCCGTGGTTGAATCCTGAGAGTTCGCGCAACTCGGTGTGCGGGTGGCCGGCGATTTTCATCATGCGCCAGAAGTAAGCATTTTCCTCATAGCGGCCGTAGAGTTCCAGCTCGCGATCACCGGTGATGAGGAGCAGTGGAGGAGCTTCTTTTCGCACGTGGTAGAGTGGGGCGAGTTCGTCGAGGAACGGTTGTGTCGGGCCGATGCCTCGTTCCGATCGAATGGTGAAATGAGTAATCGCCTGTGGGCTGAGGGGGATGAGCCCTGCGATCTGATCGGCGTCCACGCC
>JALRGB010000253.1 GCA_023253575.1 Verrucomicrobiales bacterium | reverse complement strand
ATGGAATGATGGCGCGGGCATTCGGGCCGGCGGCGGGGAACAACGACGTGGCGCCGAGCGAGTCGGTGGCCTGGATGTAGAATTGCACCTTGGTGGCGAGGGCTCGGCCGGCGATGGTGGCTGTGTAGGTGCCCTGGCTGGTGCGGGTCATCGGGGCCGAAGTAAAAGCGGCGCCATTGACCGAGGTAAAGAGCTCGGCCGTGGCCACGCCCTGAGGGTCGGCGATCGCGACGTTGACGGTAGCGGGTTCGTTGACGGCCGGGATGACGGGGGCATGGGACAAGGCGGAGAAAGTGGGTCCCAGATTCGGGATCCGCACTGAATTGGCGGCGCCGGGGGTGCCGCCGTGATCCGGAGCGGTCAGGGTGGTCACGCGGGGCAGGCGATTGTGCCAGAGCCGGGTATTGAGCTGATTGGACCCCTTCATCCAGCGGGCCCGCAGACTGATCCGGTACGTCAGGGAGGCATTGATCGTGATAAACGAGGTGCCCGCCTTGAGCGTTGTTTCGGCATGATTGCTCATGTGTTCGGTCGGTCCGCTGGCGGCCAGCTTGAGCACCTTGTTGCCAGGCGTAAAAGGATCGTCAATGACCGCACTGGGCCGGTGGTTCCCGATCAAGCGCCAGAATTTAGACTCGCCGGTAGAAAAATTGCCGTTCTGAATCAGCTGGCGGTTGGCTCCTGTGGGGGCCTCGATCACACTGACATCGTCGATGAGGACCTCGCCGGCTGTGAGCAGGCCAGTCACAAATTCTTTGTAGGAAGTATCGACCAGGTTTGGGCTCGTGCCCGGTCCTTCGTACGTAATCGTCTGCCATTCGCCTTGATCGGTTTCATCGCTGGCGGCCCACGCTTCGCCCCGGCTGTTGTCCGCCGACGGGTCGATCAACTCCAAACTGGAACCGCCGCCGTCGGCCCATTCCGACCAGCGGCCACTGTCAAAATAAGGCACTTCATCGACAAGGTTGTCGGTCGGATCTTCGAGGCGGATGCGTTCTCCCTTGCCTGAGAGGCTCCCTTGCCACGGCCCCAAGGCGGTGACTGCCGGATAGAGCGCGGTCATAGCGGCTGGGTCCCAGGCGACGACGAGAAACCCGCCGGCGGGCAGACTTGTTCCTGTGGGGAAGACATAATTTACGGCCGTGGTTAGCCGCCATCCGCTGAGGTTGACGTCCGCTACGCCCTTATTGTGGAGCTCGATCCATTGTTCTGGCGAGCCTGAGCGGGATTTGTAGAAAATTTCATTAATGACGATGGTATCATTGACGGTGAATGGATTGGCTGACCCGAAGGACGGGGCTTCTGGGTGGGCCCAGAGGCCGGCGGCATTTAGCCCGCGGAGGCGGGGGGTGACAGCGCGGGAGTCGGCGAAGGCACGTCCATCTGGTCCCCATAGCGAGAGGCGGGTCCCATCTGCGGGTACGAATCCGAGGGTTGTCGAGTCCAGCACCAGTCGTGCTCCGGCGGCGAGGGCCTGAGGCGGCAGTGAGACGGTTTCGCCTGACGTGGCGCGCAGCGACCATCCTTCGAGTGGTATCGCGGTGGTGGAGGCATTGAGTAATTCGACCTTAAACGGGGTGGTAGCGGCGCCGGAGATTTCGCTAAAGACGAGCGAAGGTGACGCGTCGGACGGGGCGGTGGCTTGGCGCACGGTGACGAGTTCTGCTCCGAAGAGGAGGTCGGGCGAGCTGATGGCTTGATGGACCTCGACGGCCAGCGTATTCACTCCGGCGCGCAGGGCGGCGCCGGGCAGTGCGATCGGGGTGGCGGGAAATGCGGCGTTGGCGACGGTTTCGCTGGCGGTGACGTTTTTCCGGTAGATTTCGACTCCGTTCAGGTAATAAACGGCGCCGTCATCGGCCACCGGCCACAATTCGAGGCTGAGGCGCGACGGGTTTTCATTCAGGGTGAATGAAGACCGGAAGTAGCGGGGTTCTGCTCCGGTTTTGACGGTGGTATTGACCAGCGGGCTGGGCAGCGGCGGGGTGACCGGGCTGGTGGTGGCCTGCACGGTTGGGGCGGTCACAGGCGTGTACTGGCGGGTGGCCAGCCCGGCGATGGAGCGGGCGGGTAGGGCGCGCGTCCACACGGCGACATCCGAAATCCGGCCTTTGAAACATTCCGCGGGGTTCAGCGGGTCACCTCCGATGAAAAACGGCATGGCTACAGCTTGGCCGGTGGCGACATCGATCGATCCACTGACCACGCCATTTTGGTAGGTGGTCAACTGGGTGCCGCGTTTGACGAGGGCGAGGTGCATCCATCCGGCGGCTGGTTCGACTTTCGGTTCGGTCGTGATGGATTTGTCATTTCCGGCGGTGGAATACGAGGCGCCGGACGGGTGCAATTTTGTATATTCGAGCGGGGTCAGGCTACCGGAGCCGTCGAATTTCGAGCGATTTCCGAGGATGACGGCTTTCCCTTGATCGGCTGGGCCGTCTTGAGCGTCTTCTGGTGTATCGGTCGTGGCGCTGGCGGTGCTTTTGACCCAGCAGGACCATGTGTATTCGGTGGTGGTGGTTTGTCTGGGGATGAAAGAGTTAGCGATGGCGATGCGATCGTCGAGACCGTCGAATTCGGCGACGGGTCCACGTTCGGGGTCATTGACCCAGGTGACGCCATTGATCAGCGTACCGGCAGGGCGGCTGGCGATCTGGTTGGCGGCGGCGGTGCCTGTGGTTTCATTGAGTGGCCACCATCCGATGATGGCTTGGTTGGCTCCGCTCAGGGCGGGCAGCAGGCCGTCGGTAGTGGCGCCCCCACCGGCGAAGAGGCCGGCGCCGCGGGACCAGCTGGAGTCGTCAAAGCCCGGTTCCTTCCAGCTGGCTGGAGGGAAAGTGCCTGTGTCCGAAAACGTCCATTCGGCGGCGGTTTCAATGACCCGTTCGCGAATGGGCGGGCCATTGGCTTCGAAAAAATTGAGATTTCCGGGAGTGCCGCCTATTTCGTTACTGGACGTCCAGAGTGACGGGTGATCGCCAGCGCTGGCCTGGCGGCGGGAGAGGGTGACACCGGTGCCATCGGGACCGGTTGGCCAGTCACCGTGGTCGCTGTATGCGACCTCATCCATGATGCGTCCGTTTCGGTTTCGCAGGCGGATGATGTCGCCGCTGTTGTTCAAGCTACCGGTGAATGGTCCTAGGGCGCCCCGGATCTGGCCGACAGTGGCTGCGATCACCACATGACCACCGCCTGGGAGGGTAAAGCCGTCGGGAAAAGTGAACTCAATGCCCCCGGTGAGCGACCACCGCGATAGGTTCATGTCTACGCCCTGCTGGTTGCGCAACTCAACCCATTCCGTTTTCGCGGCCGAATCCGGATGGTAATGGATTTCATTGATTACCACCACACTGTCAAAGGCGCCCGCCAGAGCTTGATGGTGGATGGCGGGAAGAAAAATGCCGGCCAGAGCGGCCAGGACAGGAAGTCTTGATGCAGTCACGTGTGAAACAAAAAATAGGGGTTTTGAAAGTGTACGCAGGATCGCTGGATGTGTGCAATCGATTCCTCTGGATTCATACGAGACATGGCCGGTTATCGGCGGCTGCGGTCCGGATGAAGAGATGAGCGGAGGGCGCGGCCGGTTGCTCGCATGACGTGGACGACGGATCGAGGAGGTGTGAGAAAATCATCTGAGCCTGAAGCGCATGCGCCACAAGACTGGCCCCGGGGTCGGTGGCGGGGGCAGGTCGAAGACGAATGTTTCTAGGCCGTTTTGTTCAGTGCGTTGGAGGAGGGGGGCGGTGGATGGGGACCAGCGGAGCAGGTCTTGACTGGATTCCAGCTGCCAATCGGTGGCATCGTGGGTCAGGGGTTTGGAAAACCTGAGGGAGGCCTGCCCTTCGGAGTTGGTGGTGAGCACTGGAAGTGGTGTTGGCGAGGCGATGGACGGGTCACCGCCGAGGGCGTATTCCTCGAGAGTGGTCAGGCCGTCATGATCCGCATCCTCGGTGTCACCGGACTGGGAGTAGGTGGATTTCCACTGGGCGTAGCTCACGGTGTCGGTGGTACCGGGATTCGGCAGCGAAGAAGCGCGCCAGTGCAACGGGTTGCTGTGATCAGGATTTGTTTCGGGAGCGATCAGGACCAAGCTTGCGCCTCGGTTGTCGGGAGTGGCGGGCCATGGAAATCCCGGGAGGTAGACAAAGTCACGCAGTGGGGAGGCTCCGCCCAGACTGAGCGTCAGCCGTTCGCCTTCGTTGGCCAGACTGCCGGCATAGGTGCCGACCACCGGTTGGCCCGCACCGAATTTTTGCGTGAACACGGCGGCATTTTCCACGACGACGAGGCGGGCGCCGGGGGCGAGCTGGGTGGCGGGCGGAAAGGTAAACGTGATGCCGGCGGTGAATTCCACGCCGGTGAGGTCGAGCGGCAGTGAAGGGTGAATGTTCATCAACTCGATGTAGGCGGCGTCACCGCCTTCTGGGGCGGGTGGGTTGTACATGATTTCGCTGATGACGAGGTGAGTCGCGAGGTTTCCGGTCGTCGGCGAGCCGGCTTGGAATTCAAGTGGGGTGCTCCAGTGGCTCCAGCGGCCGGCGTCA
>JALRGB010000207.1 GCA_023253575.1 Verrucomicrobiales bacterium | reverse complement strand
TCGACCTTTGAATTTGTTCCTTGGAACAGTTTCACGAGTCCTGCGGGCTACACGTATCTTTATGTCAACTGGTACGATTATCGCGGTGATGAGTCGTCGGTGCAGCGCGACTTGTATCGCTCTCACTATTATTACATTGCGAACCTTAATCCCGACAGCATTCATGCGCTGCGTGATATTTCGGGCAATTTCGATGCCGTGGCTGGTTACTCACTGTTCAAAACGGCGGCTGTGCCTGAGGGGGGCGCTTCTATGGCCCTGGTCTTTTTGGCCCTAGGCGGTTTGGGGGCCGCCCGTCGTTTTTACGGTCAAGAGGTGAAATAAGACTGATTCAGACAGCTTGACGACGAGGGGTGCGGATTTAATCCGCATCCCTTTTTTTGTGCGAAGAGAGGGGGAGCCACTGGTCCCGTGAATTCCGCTGGGCGTTGGTTTTTTAGCAACAGGCCAATCCGACGACGTAGATGACTTTGGTGAGCAGATGACACAGCTGGTCGGTCTGGAAGCTGATTTTTTTCTCGATGCGCAGTGCGTCGATCAGCCAGTGGAGGACGAACTCGGCTAGTCCCAGCCAGCCGCAGCCGGTGATGATCCAGACGAGGCCGGCGTGAATGGCGGCGTGGGCACTGAGGACATAGATCCAAAGAAAGGGTGAGGGGGTGTCCTCATCGGTGGCGGCCAAGTGGCGGTTTTTGGCCCGCGCCATGAAGTCGGTCTGCCATGAATAATCGGCAAGGGCATGGCCGATGGCGAGTGCGCCCATGATGGCGAACCAGCTCTGCGGGCCGTCTTGCAATTGCCACCAAATGTCCATGGGCGACGAGTCTAGACTGTTCCGAAGCCGGCGCAAGAGCGGCTCTTATGACCGCTCAGGGGGCGGGATACGCGGTATGCGCGATATTGTTCCCCTTGTTGATACGTCGTACGGCGACGACCCATGGTTCTCCTTCGCGGGGTTCTCCGCGAGGCCAGTCATACCCGAGGACGCTAATGCTGACGTTGCCGGCTCCGCGTGGGTCCAATGGCCCTCGTCGACCTGCCACGAGGTGTGCGGGGGAGAGAGTGATACCACTCAGGCGGGGGCCCTCTCCTTGTTTGTTGGTGTAGTCGAGGGAGGTGATACGGCCGAGCCAGACGGCTTCGGCGCGGCCGCGCGGGTTGGTGTCTGGCCCGGTCGATCCATTTTCTTCTGAGGCTTGAATCTCCTCTCTGATTCCGGCCAGCCACCGTCCCAGCGATGGGTCGGAGGTGAGGCGTTGTTCTGCCTGCAGACGGTCATTGGTCTTGTTGATACGCCAGAGCAGCGCCGCCGCGCCCATCACCAGAATCATCAAGCTTCCGGCCGCGATGATCCAGCGAGGCAAAGAAACAACGGGGCGGGGTGGCAGAGGACGGGCAACGGGTCGGGGCATCGCAGAAAAGATGTTCCATGCACGGCCGTTCCACTCGTTGCAAGCATGGATTTGCCGGGACTCGGTCAGAAAAGCCTGTGGACAGGCCTCGACGCTGGTGGAGTGGGAGGGACTGATGGGAAATCAGGAAGCCGACGATCCTGAAATGACAGGACGGCGCCGAGACGCCAAGGGATGATCGATGACACGAAAAAACCCGGCCGCGAGAACCGGGCCGGGTTTGATACTGAGGTGGATAAAACTGAGGTGAACGTCCGGGAGGACTCGGTCAGGCCGTGGGCCCATGGCCCAGAGCCGTGATGGCCGCGATGGCCGCGATGGTTACGGAGGAGTTGATCCGCTGTTGCTATTCGAACTCTTTTTACCGCTGTCCCATGTTTTGATATTGTCTTCCCAGGTGGATGGGTCTTTGTCTTCGCCTGCGGAGAAGACGAGCACGCCTTGGTAGAGTTTGGTGGTGGTGGACGTGGTGTCTGGGTTGTCGATGTCCTGACTGTAGTCAGCGTCCATGATCACGTAATATTCTTCGCTCCAGGGGTCGACGATGCTGATCAGGTCACCTGACGATTTCAGACCGAAGCCGCCGCCTTCTTCCACGGGTTTCAAGTCTGGCAGAAAGCGAATTTTCTTTGGGTTCATGGCTTCATCGGTACCCATCAAGGTGCCGGTGAGGATTTCGTCGGTGCGCACTGGCGTCACTTCACCGCCGGAAGCATCTCCTGGGAGCGGGTACTTCGAGTATTCCGTGTAGTAGTTTTTCACGGAATTGACCAGTTGGACGGCTAGGGTGCGAGCCTGTTCACGCTTCATCTTTTTGAAGATGGAGCCGAACGATGGCAGGGCCACGCCGGCCAGCAGGGCGATAATGGCGACCACGACGAGCAACTCCACCAAAGTGAAGCCGGAGCGCCGGGATAGCAGGGGGAGCGGGGTAGTTTTCATCAGGTGAATCAATGCAGATTTGATCAAAGCCGTTTTCTTCGGCGTGGTGCGAGGTTTTTCCAGCTGTCTTACAAATGCTAGGGAATTTTCCTCTATTTATCAAACAAATTTTGTGGGTATATTGTCAATACATGCCCTATTCAGCGGCTGGGTTGAGTTTCCGGTTGGCTGCATTGGATTCGCGTCGATGGCGGAAAAAGTCGCGGAGGAGCATGAGTGATTCATCGGCGAGGATTCCGGAGGTGATCTCGCAGCGGTGGTTGAGGCTTGGGTGTTGCAGCAAGTTCAGCAGGCCGCCCGCGGCTCCGGCTTTGGAGTCGGGGCAACCGAAAATGACGCGACGCAAACGAGCGTGCACGATGGCTCCGGCGCACATCGGACAGGGCTCTTTGGTGACGTAAAGGTCGCATTCGTTCAGCCGCCAATCGCCAAGGGCGGCAAACGCCTGAGTCATGGCCAGCATTTCGGCATGGGCGGTGGCATCCCGCAATAATTCTACCTGATTGAAGGCCCGGGCCAGAATCTGGCCGTCTCGGACAATGACCGCACCTACCGGAACTTCCTCAGCCTCATAAGCTCGTGCCGCTTGGCGCAACGCTTGGGACATGAAAAAAGCATCGCTGCCCAGATCGATCATGGAACTCTCCTCGGTCATTCTTCTATCCTGCTCAGAAGCCGCCTTTCGGCACTCATCACTTTCGTGCTTTTTCGCGATAAACGCCATCACTGGTGGCGTGGGGATGGGCGGCGTATCCCGTTTTGTGAGCGGGTCATTTGCGTTATTGTGAAAGGGGGGAGTGGGATCCGATAGTTAAGGAGAGAGTCGTTCGATGCGCCATCCCGATGGGG
>JALRGB010000165.1 GCA_023253575.1 Verrucomicrobiales bacterium | reverse complement strand
TGCCATCAGTGCTTTCATCCGAAGCATCCGCTTTTCCGATCGCCCCCGTGCCGACCGCCCCCGTGCCTGCCGCAGCTGCTCAACCGGAGAGCCCTGCTCTGGAATCCCTGCCCTCCGCGGCCCCGCCCGCCTTCACCCCGGTCATCGATTCCTGGCCGGCGGCCGTGGCGCGCGCCGCGCTAGGGCGGCCTAAAGCTTCGAAGCTCGCCTCCGGGCAGACCGGGGCTGTGGCGCCCGCGCCACTTATCGTGCCCGCGCCCGCGGTGCCCGGGCCCGCGGCGACAGCTGTCCCGGCCGCTGTGCCGTCGCCCTCGATGGTGGCTCCGGTCACTCATAAATTAGTGGGGTCATCTGTCTCTCCTTCTTCTGCGGGACTTTCCGGTGACGAGCCGCCTGCTGCGGCACCACTGCCGTCCGTCACACCGGCTATTCCTTCGCCTCCGGCTGATCTGTCGCCTCCGACTGATCTATCGCCTCCGGCTGATCTATCGCCTCCGGCTTTTCGACCGGTTTTTTCTGAGATTACGGATGACGCCAGGGTTACGACCTCGCCCGGTCTTCCGAATCGGAGGCTGGCCGAGGCTGTGGATCCTGTTGAGATCGAAGTTTTTACCGAGATAAAATCGGGGCTGGCTAGCCATCAGCCTGTGGGCGCCACCCGGCTTGGATCCCTCACGGACGCCTCGTCCGCGCAGGGACGTCGACGGAAAAAGTCGAGTCGGCGGCGTAAAACACCTCCGGCACGCTCAAGGGTACAATGGTGGCGATGGGTTATTGCCTTGGTGGGCTTCCCCATAATTTTACTCACTATTGTGGGAATTATGGCCCGAGATTTCCTCCCACGGGGGTGGAATGAGGCAGCGCATCAGTGGTGGACCCAAACAAATGCGTTTCTGTTTCCTCACCAGTATCAGCCGCCTCGCCGTGGGGTGCAGCCGCGCGTCGGAACCGCGACCTCTCCGTTAGCCGTTCCCAAGTCCACCTCCAACGCGATCGACACCGATTCCGTCTCTGGTGCCGCCGAGGATACTGCGGAAGGCACTGCCGAGGCTGGTAAAAATACCGCTTTGCCGGAGACGACGCCGGAGGTGTCCAGACCCGTTTCATCAGGGCCTGCTAGAGAAAGGAGACCTTCTTTCACACAGAATGAGACAACCCCGTCGGAGCAACCGCTTCCGTTGATTGAAACACCCGCTCTCACAAGATCGGCCGTTACCGGCGATTCCTTGCCTGCGATGGAAGTGGACTCATCTCTCGCTCCAGCCCCGGCCGCACCCGTTGTGGAGGCAGCTTCAGAGACGAAGGCGGCAGCGGATGACGATACAGCGGCGGCGCAGTCGGTGGCTCCTGCCGGTGAGGTGGTTCAAGCTGAGCCCACCCCGTCGCCGGTTTCCGAGCCGGCGGCTACGTCCGAGGCGGCTACGTCCGAGGGAGCGGTGGCTGAGACGGCGGTGCCTGAGGCGATGGCGCCTGAGACGGCAGTGTCCGAGGCAGCCGTGCCTGAGGCGGCCGCGGGGGACCCGCAAGTAACGGATGAGGAGCGGGCGGTACGCGGCTTGATTGCTGCCACGACGGTGGAGGAAGTGTTGCCGTGGATTTATGATGCCCAGTCATTGGAGCCCATCATTCGGGAGTACCATGCGGAGCACCCGATTGAGCCGCTGGCGGAGGCTGTGGTTGAGCTTGAATACAGCGGGGTCATGCCTGCCACTGGGGACAAAGCCCATATTTTTACGATTCTTCATCCCAGTCATCCTCGGGGGTTTCCGGTTTCTGCTGAGCGGACGCCCCAAGGGTTTCGTATCGACTGGCAGAGTTACATTCAGTGGCGGGACGGTTGGTTGGCGCGATTTTTGGAGAAAAAAGGGGCCGAACCCGAGACGTTGTTTGTGGTGTTGCGCCGCACGCATTACTTCAATGACGACGTCCCTGCTCTGGAAGAGAAACTCTCGTTTAAAATCACTTCAGCGGTGCCGGGTGACGAAGGGGCCGTTGCCTTTGTTGACCGGCACTCGGCGGTCGGCCGCGCGCTGGCCGAACTTTACGAATGGAGAACATTGTATTTCCCAGTCGTGGAGTTGCAGTGGGTTCCAACTCAAAATGGGGGGCAGTATTTGAAGATCAACCGCGTGGT
>JALRGB010000050.1 GCA_023253575.1 Verrucomicrobiales bacterium | reverse complement strand
GCTTCGTTCATGAGGTCGACAATGAGCTTGAGCTCGTGCAGACACTCAAAATACGCCATTTCTGGCGAATACCCGGCTTCGACCAGCGTCTCAAACCCGGCTTGCACCAGAGCGCTCGCGCCGCCACAAAGAACGGTCTGCTCGCCAAAAAGATCGGTCTCCGTTTCTTCTTTGAAATCGGTTTCCAAAACGCCGGCGCGCGTGCCACCGACCCCTTTGGCCCAGGCCAAAGCGATCTTCTTGGCGTCTTTACCTGGGTTTTGGTAGACCGCGATCAGCGCGGGCACACCCTTTCCTTCGGTGAACTGGCGGCGCACAATGTGGCCTGGTCCTTTGGGAGCGACCATGATCACATTCACGTCCTTGGGGGGAACGATGGTTTTGTAGTGAATCGAGAATCCGTGGGAGAAAAGCAGGGTTTTCCCCTTGGCCAAGTTTGGCTCGATATCTTTTTTGTAGGCGGCCGGCTGTTTGGTGTCAGGCAGACCGACCATGATGACGTCCGCTTTTTTCACCGCTTCGGCCGTGTCATAGACTTCAAAGCCGAGGTTTTTCGCCACTTCGCGGGACTTCGAGCCTGGATACAGGCCGATGATGACGTGGGCGCCACTTTCTTTGAGGTTGAGAGCGTGGGCATGGCCTTGGGAGCCGAAGCCGAGCACGGCAAGCGTTTTGCCTTTGAACACGCCGAGATCGGCGTCTTTGTCAGTATAGATTTTGGCCATAATAAAGGATGGGAATGAGGGACGGGGGACGGGAAGACTGAAGAGAGGGTCAGACCGACCCCTTGCCGGTGGCGGAGATCCACCGGCTCGAGACCGGCACAGGGCTAGGTCGAAATGATTTTACGGTTCAGACCACCCGCCACCGGCAGAGCGATCTTCCCGGTCCGCGTCAGGGCGTTGATCCCGAAGGTGTCCATCAGCTGGATGAATTTCTCCACTTTGCCGGAGTCACCCGTGATTTCGATGGTCAGCACTTGCGGGGCCACATCAATGATCTTGCCCCGGAAAATGGTGCAAAGTTCGATGACTTCAGGACGCGTCTTGGAATCAACATTGACCTGCAGCAGGACAAGCTCGCGTTCAACGGACTCTCCCTCCCGAAAATCAATGATGGTGATGACGTCAATCAGCTTATCCAGCTGCTTGATAATTTGGTCGACAACTTTTTCATCCTGTGCGTTGACCACCAAGGTCATGCGCGAGATGGTAGGGTCGTGGCTGGGTCCGACGTTCAGCGAGTGGATATTAAATCCACGGCCGCTGAACATCCCGGACACGCGGGCCAGGACGCCAAATTTGTTTTCGACGAGGACGGAGATGGTGTGGCGGTGCATATTTCCGTGGCCTACAAGGCCGGAAAAGGGCTCCTAGACTGGCCACTACCATCCATCGGTCAACCGAAATCACCCGACAATCCGGGGCCGGGGGGTGGTAATGAATGGCGGCCGCAAATAGAGCGGCTCCGGTGTCACCCCCGCCAGCAACGACCTTTCAGCCTCGCTCAGGGCGGCCACCCGGCGAGCTAGCCATCCCGCTGACGGCTTGATAGTCAACACCTCAGGTAAACAAGGAGCCTCGTCAAATGTCCACGCCGAACGACCGCCTAGGCGCCGCGCCAACGCCTCCAAAGTCATGATTTCAGGCTCCCCCTGCAATCGCGCCCCCACCAGCTCAGCCAGAAAAAACCCGCCGCGCCGCGCGTCTCCGACCATCAATCCATCAGCCGCCAGCGCATGAGCCGTCAGCGAAGGCCATCCCAATAGAGGCACATTTTTGGCCAGAGACACCCCCAAAGCCGCCGCTAAAGCCACCCGCACGCCAGCATAACTGCCCGGCCCCGTACCCACCACCATCAGATCCGGCTCCGCCACCGCCCAAGCCTCGCGCAGCGGAGCAAACAATAACGAATTGTGGGACCGCTCCGAACAAAACGACCACTCGCGCACGACCTCCCCGTCACGCCAAACCGCAAGGCTGGCCTGACTGGTAGAGGTCTCAAGAGCAAGGATGGTCATGCTACAGGAATCGGTCACACCGTCGAAAGAGCCAGCCTATTTTCACCCGCAAAGCGGGTCCAGCGGCGGTTTCTGCCCCACCACATCCCCAGGCACCAAGCGCTCGACTCGGCGCCCGCCCCCGGCCAGCACGACCAGCCGCCACCACACCGTCTCCGGCGGCAGCAACTCGGGAAAAAGGTCCGCCCACTCGACCACACACACGCCGCCCGCCTCCAGATAGTCGTCCCAGCCGAGCCCCAGCGCTTCGCACGCTGATCGCAGACGATAAAAATCAAAATGAAAAACTGGCCATGTCATGGTGGGCCCGGTGAATTCGTGGACGAGGGTGAACGTCGGGCTAGTGACTTCTCCGGCATAACCGAGGCCGGCCACGAGGCCCTTAGTGACGTGCGTTTTGCCGGCCCCCAAATCCCCGACCAAGGCCACCACCGACCCGGGGCGCACCGAGGCCGCCAGCTCGCGCCCGAAGGCAACGGCATCATCCGCAGTCATCAAAATGCGTGCCGAAGGAACCATAAGACAGCCAGGTTAATCGCCTGCCACCACTCGGACCGCGGTCGGCACCGCGACCGCCAGTTCATCAGCCGTGCGCACGCACATGCCAAGCTCGCGCACCAGACCGTCCCGCAGCCCGTAAATCCACCCGTGGACCGTCACAGGCTGGCCGCGATCCCAAGCCTCCCGAACGACCGTGGTAT
>JALRGB010000046.1 GCA_023253575.1 Verrucomicrobiales bacterium | reverse complement strand
GAGGGCGATGTTTTGGGTGGGGGGAGGGGAGAGGTGAGGGCGCTCGCAATTCGCGGCGGGACGATTTCGGGGAGGATTAGGGCAGATTCGGCGGCCAGGGTTAATTTCCGTCGAGCAGGCGGCCGAGGCCTCCGAGGACGGATCCTTCGCCGACGGATGCGCCGCCGCGGCTGGGGGCGCTGGCGAGGATGCGGTCAGCGAGACGCGAGAACGGCAGGCTTTGCAGCCAGACGGTACCATGTCCTTGCAGTGAGGCGAGGAAGAGCCCTTCGCCGCCGAAGACCATGCTTTTCAGGCCGCCGACGCGTTCGATGTCGTACTGGATGCCTGGCGTCAAAGCGACGAGGCAGCCAGTGTCGACTAGGAGTTTCTCACCGCGCAATTCGCGTTTGATGATGGTGCCGCCAGCGTGGACGAAAGCGAGGCCGTCGCCGGTGAGCCGCTGCATGATAAACCCTTCGCCGCCGAAGAGGCCGGCGCCGAGGCGTTTATTGAAGGCGATACCCACGGCGGTGCCCATGGCGGCGCAGAGAAAAGCGTCCTTTTGGCAGACAATTTCGCCGCCGAGTTCACGGAGCTGCATGGGGATGATTTTACCTGGGTAGGGGGCGCCAAAGGCGACTCGTTTTTTCCCGAAGCCGCGGTTGGTGAAGTGGGTCATGAAGAGCGATTCACCGGTGAGGACGCGTTTACCAATGGTTTTGAGGATGCCGCCGAAACCACCGCCCGGGGCGGATCCGTCGCCCATCTTGGTTTCGAATTGGATGTCTGAGTCCATGTAATTCATGCCTCCGGCTTCGGCGATGACGGTTTCACCGGGATCGAGCTCCACCTCGACAATTTGCATTTCATTTCCAATGATTTCAAAATCAATGTCATGGGAACGCTGTAAGGTTGGCGTGCCGGCGGCGGGCGGGGGTGGGGGCACGGCACCGGCAAAATGCTGCGGCAGCGCTTGGGCGGCGGGGGCCCAGCCGGCCGACCCTTGACTCCACATCAGAGTAGCGGCGGTGATGGTGCCGCGGGCGATGAGACCAGGCAGTTCAGATTCCGGCGCACTGAGCTGCTGCCGGGCGGAGTCGAGGTAAAACCATGTCTGCATAGGTTGCTATGCTCCGCACATCCCGCCGGAGTGCAAACATTCTCCAGAGCGCAAAATGGACAAATCCAGAACCAGCGGGGTCTAGGGGGAGAGCGCGGGTTTTGGCGTCGGTTTGAGAGAGGTTACACTGCTGGCGGGACGATTTCAGGCTGGATCGATGGCAATTTCTTCCGCGGCATCGAGTCGTCGGCGCAAGCGTCGGGCCAGAGTGGGGTTGCCCTCGAGTTCCTCGGTGACGAGGGTCAGGACGCGGAGTGTTTGGGGGGAGATATGGTGTTCCATGCCCTCGACATCACGATAAATCGTGTCCTCGTCGATTCCGAAGCGTCGCAGCAGGCGAGTCAGAATATCATGGCGCTCAATGATTTCACAAGCGAGTTGTCTTCCTTTGGCGGTGAGGACGAGTCCGCGGTAGCGTTCATGGACGACGAATCCTTCGGCGTCCAGCCGTCGCAGCATCGCGGAGACGCTGGCTTGTGAAACGCCCAGATTGCCGGCGATCTCGACCGCGCGGGCGTAGCCTTTGGATTCGATCAGATTGTGAATCTGTTCGAGGTAATCCTGCACGGCGGTGGAGCTGTCCTGCATGGCGGGCATAAGGCGGAGACGTGGAGGACAGGGTGAGGAGGGTGGGGTGAAGAGGAGGATTGGCCGAAGGAGGTCTAATTTCAAGCAAAACGTAGGAAATTAGTTGCAACTAAGATTCTGCGACTAGGCTGACCTATGTCTTTTTTCAAGCATGCTGTGGGGGTGGTGGTAGCGGTGTGTGTGTGTCTGTTGGCGGGGTGTGGGGGTGCGACTTCGCCGCGTCGTGGGAAGCAGAGCGGGAAGAAGGTGGTGGTGACGACGTTTACGATTATGGCGGACATGGTGCGGGAGGTGGCAGGGGA
>JALRGB010000023.1 GCA_023253575.1 Verrucomicrobiales bacterium | reverse complement strand
ACGGGACTTTGGAAGATAATTGGAGGATACAGAAGGGGAATAAGGATCCCCATTGCCCTGAGGTACAATATTGGAAGAAGTATATCCGGCTGGCGGACGAAGAGAGGACAGTTGATTCTTTCCACGGAGTGACTGGCTTCGGAGCGGAGGGCGGCGGCGAAGAGTTGGTGACTGGCGAGGGCTTCTTCTGGGGTGACGCAGCCGAAGCGCCCTTGCAGCTGGCCGGCGCGTTCGAGCAGGAAGGCGGCCCACATTTGTTGCATGATATCGGGAAATCCTGGTTCGAAGATGCCGCCGGTGATGGTTTTGAAGGGCATGCCGAAACCCAGATCGGTGCGTTGCCACCATTGTTCTTTGTCGCGGCGGAAGACCCAGAGGGCTTTGGGATCGCTGGTATTGAAGCGGACGCCGCCGTCGGTACCGAGGACCTCAAAGAACCAAGAATTGGTGGAGCCGGGGGAGAGACGTTTCATTTCCAGCGTCATCGGGGCGCGATGGCCTCGGGCTTCGGTCCACGTGTGGAGAGCGGCATTATCCCAAGTATCACAGGCGGTGGTGGTTCCGTCAGGATTGGGTCTTTCGGCCACGCCTTTTTGCAGCTGGGCATAAACGGTGGTGGGTTTCCATCCGAGGCGCAACGGCAGGTGGAGTGCGTGCATGCCGAGGTCGCCCATGACGCCAATTTCGCCGCACGTGTGGCTCAGGCGTTTCCAGTTGGCTGGTTTGTTTGAGTCGAGATCGCTGCTGTGATGAAATCCGGAGCGAATTTCCAAGACGCGGCCGAGGTCGCCATTTTTCGCTATTTCTAAGGCGCGTTGAGCTCCTGGTAGGAACGGGAATTCTGAGCTGCACCGGCAGAAGCGACCGGTTTCGGTGATGGTGGTCACGATGGATTGGGCAGCGGCGAGGTCGATGCCAAATGGTTTTTCGGCAAAGAGGTCTTTGCCGGCGCGGAGGACTTCGGCATAGACCGGGGCGTGCAGGTGGTGGGGCAGGGCGACGTAGACGACGTCGACCTCGCTGGAAGCCAGCAATTCACGATAATCGCGCGTTTTGAGGCGCACGGTGGGGATGCGGTCGAACCATGCTAGGACTGGATCGCTGAGGTCGGCTACGGCGGTGAGGACTGGGGTGACGCCGATTTCCTCGAGGGCGCACCAGCGGGCGAAGGCGCTGGCCATTTCGCGGCCCATCAGACCGCCTCCGATGATGCCGATTTTAACAGGTGCTTGAGTCATGGAATTGGTAGGGGAGAGATGGCAGAGGGCCGAAGTGGTTGCAACCGGTGCCTTGTTTTGAGTTCTAGGGTGGCCGGACGTCCGGGTGAGACGGCGGTGCGCGCGCGCCGGAACGTGCCGGGGGTTATTCGCGGCTGAAGAGGCGTTTTAAAAACCCACGTGCTGGTTTCTCGGCGGCGGCGTCAGCGGGCTGATCTGGGGTGGTTTCGCTGGCGGCGGTGGAGGTGCTGGATTTCTGGCTGGACCGGGGCGGTTCGGCGGAGTCGTCATCCGCATTCTCTCCGTCACTCGTCTCTTCGGAGGAGCCTTCTTTTTCGTTGTCGCCTTCTTCTTTTTCCGGATCGGTTTGGGCCAGTAGGCTGTCGCGTTTATAAAACGGTTCATCCCGGTCTTTTTTCATCTTATAGATGCGGTCGAAGACGGTCTTGACCATGGGGGCGACCTTGCCTCCGCCGGAGATGCTGCTTTCGCCGATGTCTCCTTCGTAGATGGCGGCGAACGCGTATTGCGGATTGTCGGCCGGGAGGAATCCGGCGAACCAGGCCATGTTGCGGTCTGGGCCCCATTGGGCGGTACCGGTTTTGCCGGCTACGGTGACGTAGCGGCAGGCGGCGGCGCGGCCGGTGCCGCCGCCGTCATTGACGACCGCACTCATGCCTTTGTGCACCGCCTTAATGTTTTTCTGGCTGATGTTCAGATCATTGCGCTGAGAGGGCGGAAAGGCTTCGATGACTTTGTTGTCCAGATCCTGAAACTGGCTGACCAGCCGGGCTTGTGGAGTGAACTGGCCATTGGCGATGGCGGCCATGGCGCGGGCCACTTGCAGAGGGGTGGCGGTGAGGGCTCCCTGACCGATGGACATGTTCGCCAGATCCCCGGGGAGGATTTTGCGGCCGTGGGTGACCATCATCCAGTCGTCGCTGGCGACGTGACCGACGGCTTCGCCGCGGATGGGCAGTCCGGTGCGTTCGCCGTACCCGAGCCGGGTGGCCATGCTGGTCAGGCTGTCTGCACCGGTGGCCATGCCAGCGCGGGCGAACCACGTGTTGCATGAGATTTTCATGGCCTGAGTCAGCCCGATCGAACCATAGTCCGTCTTAAAAGCATTGCGTAGAAAGTGTTTGCCCAGCCGGAGCGAGGAACTGCAATTAAATACGCTGTTTTCGTCGAACTTTTCCCCGTCCAGTCCGGCGAGGGCGGTCACAACCTTGAAGGTGGAGGCCGGCGGATACGTCCCCTGAAAGGCTCTCCCCACCAACGGCTTGTCCTTGTTTTTAATCAAGGCGGTGTAGTCGTCCTGACTGATCGAGGGCACAAATGAATTTGGGTCAAACATCGGCCACGACGCCATGGCCAAAATATCACCGCTCTCAACATCCATGATAACAAAGGCCCCCCGCTTGACCTTGGAACTGAGCACATCTTCGCAAATCAATTGGTAGTCGAGGTCGAGAGTGGTGACGAGCGTTTGGCCAGGTACCGGGCTTTGCGTGAATTCTTCGCTGATTTTGCGGCCTTTGCCATCAAAGAGCATGTTCATCTGACCGGCCTTGCCTTTAAGTTGTTCTTCATAGGCGACCTCTAATCCATCCCGTCCGGTCAGCTCTGGATAAAACGGATCTTTAGGGTCGAGCGGACCGGTGGCCATCGGGCGCACCTTGCCGACTGATCCGAGCAGGTGACAAGCGGTGCGGCCGTTGGGGTAGTTGCGCAGGTAGGCGGGGTGGAGGATGGTACCGGCGAGCAGGCGGTTTTTTTGATCGGCGGGGGGTGGTTGTTTCAGGACGCGTTCATTGAGCAGCGGCAGCCACCGTCGATTTTCGTAGTGTTTGATGATGTCTTCGTCTTTGACGTCCCATGGTTGACCTAGGACTTTGACGGCAACGGCGATGCGTTGTTTGGCGTAGGCGAGGGCGTCGGCGGGTTTGAGGGGTGGTCCTTCGGGAAATTGGATGCCTGCGTAGGAGGCGAGGATGTTTTGGGCCAGCGGCTGTCCGTTGCGGTCGACGATCAATCCTCGGGGCGGGGGCAGGGTGACGTAGAGTGTGCGGGCGTCGGCCTGGGTGCGCATCGACGCCTGCAGCGATGATTCCGGGGAGGAAGGAGTGGTGGCGGGGACTGGGGCTGGTAGGTCGGTGACGGGTTTGCCTTCGGGGATGATTTCCTCGCGGGGGATGATGGACGCGGCGTCCATGGGCACGGGGCGGCCCTCGGGGATTTCTTCTTCTTCTTCTGGTTCTCCGACAGGGCCCGCGGGAGTCACGGGTTGGATTTCATCCGGATTGGATGGGGGTGCGGGGATGGGGACGGGCAGTTCTTCGCCGGGGGAGGCGGTGGCCGGTCTAGGGTCCTCGGGGGTGTCGGGTGCCAGCTCGACGGGCTCAATCTCTATGGGCACCGGTATGGCGGGCAGGGTTTTGATTTCCGCGGGCAGCGGCCTGGTAGGGGCAGGGGCAGGGGCAGGGGC
>JALRGB010000805.1 GCA_023253575.1 Verrucomicrobiales bacterium | reverse complement strand
CCGCAAGTCATCGCATCACCACAGGCAACTCACCCCCCCCCGGTAACGCCGACGTCCTCGTCGGCCCTCTCTTCACGCCCCCTCAGCGCCGTTTTGATACCCCGTTTCCCATGAGATTCGCGACGTGGAACACGACAACATAGACACCCTCAATCGGCGGCCAAGCCGCCACTGTAGCCGGTTACAGTGGCCACGGCTTTCACAAGTGGCCGGCAGGCCACTTACCCTCAAGCCTATTGATCGACGCACCGTTAATACCAAGCCGCCAAACTACCTTTCCACAGCGCTTTCAGGTCAGCCAGCGATTCATCAATGCCCTCGCCGCCGGTGCGAATGACCAGCCGCCGGTGCGCAGCCGTCGTCCGGCCCAACAACACGCTCTCGACTCCCGCCACCGCCAGCTGCCGGACCAAGTTCTCGCGGTGAGCCGGAGCTACCTCGACCACGAGACATCCTGTCGGTTCCGCAAAAAGTGGAACTTGGGTGTCAATCTCGAGCCCTGCCACTTCGGAGAACGCCATTTCAGCCAACGCCACCGCCAGCCCGCCTTCGCTCACGTCATGCGCGCTCAGGATCAATCCGCTTTTAACAGCTTCATAATAAGACCGGTAGAGCGCCATGTTTTTCGCGCAATCGGTAGTCGGCACGGCATCGCCGGTGCGACCCAGCACGCGCGCCGCCACACTGCCACCCAGCGGCGTTCCCTGCCACGCTCCAAGGAGCATCACGTCGCTGTCCGTGCGCCGCAAACTGGATCCCGTCACGTGAGCCGCCTCCATGACAATGCCCAGCCCGCTGACCAGCGCCGTGACCGGAATGCTGACCGGACCTTCATCCGTCATGAAAAAATTGTAAAAGCTATCCTTCCCTGAAATAAAGGGAGCCCCGTAAATCTCGGCGGCTTCACACAGGCCTTTCACACTCTCGACCAATCCCCCCAGTTCACGCGGATCATCCGGATTGCCCATGCAGAAATTGTCGAGAATCGCAATTTGATCGGGATCGGCTCCGGTTACGACGAGTTGACGGATGCATTCGTCGACGGTGGCCGCGCCAGCGCGAAAGGGGTCGAATTTTCCCCATTCCGGCAGCAACGCACACGCCAAGTTGACGAGACGTGGTGAGCCGTCGACCCGCATGACGGCTCCATCCTGCGGGGCGTCGCCGGTCGCTCCGGCCAGCGGGGTCAGAATCGTATTTCCCTGAACTTGGTGATCGTATTCGCGGATGACCGGCTCGCGCGAGCAGATCGCAAAATCAGCCAACAACTGTTTGAGCAGGGGAGCTGGCGAAGCGATGACCGCGTCCGCAGCCGCGTCCGCAGCGAGCGGCGACCCGCTCCATGATGAGACCAGATGGCGGCGCGGCGCTTCGTGCAAACGGGCATTATCCAACTCGCAGACCAGCGCACCATGATGCCAAATCTTGAGAATCCCGGTGCCATCACTGTGCCCCAACACCGTCATTTCCGTCTGGTGCATGTCCGCCAGCTCGCGCAAACGAGGCACATCCGCCTCTTCCACCGCCAAAACCATGCGCTCCTGGCTCTCGCTCAACAAAACCTGCCAGCTGGCTAGCCCTGCCTCCTTGAGCGGCGCCCGCTCCAAAAATAACTCACCCCCGACTTCGCTGAGC
>JALRGB010000800.1 GCA_023253575.1 Verrucomicrobiales bacterium | reverse complement strand
ACGGCGCGGGCCTCAGTGCTTGTCAATCTCGACGCAACATCACGTCCACTCGGGCCATTGCCGGCGTGGACCAATACAGGAACCGTCGCGGGTGATTTCGTGGCTTCTGGGGCGCCGGCTGTGACCTCGGTGGCCGGGGTGAAGGCTGTGACGCTGTCGGGGGGGCTTGATTTTTATGCGGGTCCGGTGGCACCTCCCGAAGTGGCGGGAGCGAATCCAAGCCGCACCATAGAAGTGTGGGCGTTCAACCCGAGCGTGGCTTCTGAAGAAACGCTGGTGGCTTGGGGGCGCCGCGGTGGGCCGGATGGCACCAACATGTCTTTCAACTATGGAAACAATGGATCCTACGGGGCTGTTGGCCAGTGGGGTGGGGGGCCTGATTTGGGCTGGAATAATGCGGGTGGGTCGCCGGCTCCTGGGGTCTGGCATTATTTGGTTTACACCTATGATGGGGGTGGCGCGGAAGGGGCTGGCACGACCCGGGTGTATGCGGATGGCGTACTGGCCAATTCGGAGTTTCATGGAAATCTGAACACGCATCCGGATCTTCCGTTTGTGCTCGGGGCGCAGAATAATGATCAGGGTGTACCAGCGGGATTCAATCAAGGGCTGAGTCTGGCCCGGGTTCGGATTCACGACACGGTCATGACGCCCGAGCAAATCGCGGCCAAGTATGCGGCGGAACTGCCTGAGATCTATCCATCGGCATTTTTGACCAGCTCCAAAGTCAGCTCGACGACGGAGTTTGCTTTTACGATTGAGGATCGGGCGCCGACCAGCGTGACCAATCCCACGACCTTCACGGCCACCTTTGCCTCCGTTCGTCCGGGCTGGCAGGTGAATGGTGGAGAAGGGGTGATCAATGGTTCGATCACCACGCCGGCCATCATTTTGCCGACGTCAGCGGCGCCGGTCGAACTCACGTTGCGGCATCGCTACAACTTCGAAGGTGATTACACTCCGGCCAATGCCTATGACGGCGGGGTGATTCAGGTCAGCATTAATGGCGGTGAATTTACCACCCTCGACAACAGCAATTTCAGTGAAAACGGGTATTACGACAACCCGATCATTGGCACGGGAGTGTTGAATGGCTCGTTGGGATTCAACGGTCCTTCGGCGGGATTTGCGGCGGGCACGCTGATTAACAGTGTGGCCACGATTCCGGGGGCGGTGGCTGGTGACACCATTCGCATCCGGTTTCTGGGGGCGTGGGATGAAGGGTATACGTCTGAAGGTATTGATTGGGAGATCGCTGGCGTCACGGTTAAATCTGGCGCTAATGTCATTCTAGCTCAGGACTTTGCGGCCGGAAATGGTGGTTTTGAGGCTGAATCGACCGGAGGTGGGGCCAGCTGGAATTTTGTTCCGAGCGGACTACCGACGTTGGGGACGCTGACGGCGAGCAAAGTGGGTGGTGTGCTCACGTTAAAGCAGCCGATCAACTGGAAGGCTGGGGCTTCGTATGCCATCACCTTGAAGGGCAAAGACGAGAACGGCACGGATCTGGTTTTCCAAACCACGGTGACGCCGCCTTCGTTGGTACTGGCCCCGGCCAAGGAATGGCCGTCCAGCATTCCCGGACCTCAGGGCACGGCCAATGCTTGGGGCGTGCGCACGTATTTGAATGCCGGTATTGTTCCGGCTGAAACCTTGGATGCGGCGCTGGAATTCTTGGCGACCGCGGATGACCGCACTCCGACCTCTACTCCGGACACGGTGGTGGATACGCAGGAACCGAACCTCAACTTCGTTGATCCGGCCAGCAATGGCGTGGGCGGCGTGATTGGGTGTCCTCGGCCATTTCCGGGTGATGCGCTTTCGACCAGCACCAATAATGGTGTCGCTCGCGGCGATGACCATGTCGTTACTTCGGCACACGGTACGATCCGGGTGACGGAGGAGGCTGACTACACATTCAACTTCCGTGGTGATGATGGTTTCATGTTCCGCATCAAGGCGGCGGCTGGAGAGCATCCGAAGTTCATCGCTGTGGGCGGACCGGGTTCCGTGGATGCGGCGGCGCAGAACGTCATTTATTTCCCGACGGGAACGGGCGATGCCAATACCCGCGGCATTGTCCATTTGCTGGCGGGAGTGTATGAGCTCGAGTACGTCACGTGGGAAGGGGTTGGTGGATTCTTCTATCAAGTGAGTTCGGCCAAAGGATTCTTCCCGAACAACGAAGACACGACCGAGTGGCGCGCTGTTGGGTATACCACGACTCGGACGACCCCGATTCCTTATCCTTCGATGGTGGGTGACTGGACTGTGCTGAGCACTGAAGCCAATGGGGTCACCCAGATGGATCTTTCGGGTGCGGACGCTGCTATTGATGCAGCCGTGCTGGCGGATCCCGCCGCGGCCACTTCGCAATGGCCGATGATCAACTTCCGGGATCCGGAAAGTGGTGGCACCGGACGGGTGGCGGGTGATGTCCCATGGCCGCGCAATACCTCGGCTGATGACAACAAATACGCCATGCGTATGACCGGTACGCTGAAAATCCCTGAGTCAGGCGACTACCTGATCGGGTTCCAAGGCGACGACGGCTCACGTCTGACCGTGGGCGGTGCTCATGGCGGCTTCTCGGCTCTGACAGAAAATGCCACCGGCGCAGGCGCCATTGGCCGGGCCAACACCATTGCCACCAATGCCGGTAGCTTGGGGGCCGCGGTCAACTTCAATCCCCAAACGTCGGCTGTCTTCCAGCGCCCTGGCGCGCTGGCCGGGAGTTCGGATATGGCGATTTCCACCACGCTGGCTGACGGCCAGAAAATGCGGGTGCCGTTTAATGCGGCGCTGAATCCAGCTAACGCCTTTACGGCGGAAGCTTGGTTGAAACCGGCGCTGGTCATGGATCCTGCGGTCAGCAGCGGTCTGAACTGCGCGCTCTCGAGCGGAAACTTCGCTGACCCACGGTCCGGATGGCTGCTGTATCAGGCGGTCGATGGCTGGAATTTCCGCACCTATACCGGAGCGGGGACAGGGACGGCGCTGAATATCACGGCTCCGGTCGAGATCGTGGCCGACGAGTGGTATCACGTGGTCATGACGTGGGACGGCACTTTTGGCAAAGTATTTGTCAATGGGGTGCTGGGTGCGACCAGTGCGGAAGTCAGCAACTTCGTTCCTTCGGTCAGCGGCCGTCTGCATATTGGTTCGCGGGCGGATAACGCCTTTGGCTGGAGCGGGTCGGCTGACGAGCTGGCTGTTTATGGCACAGCCCTTGATGAAGCCACCATTCTGGCGCATTACCAAAATGGCCTCAACGCCAACCGCACCACGCCTTACGAGACGCTGGTTCAGTCGAGCGCGCCGCTTGGTTACTGGAGGCTCAATGAGTCGGTGCAGCCTCGCGTGGATCTCGGAACCATCACGACGGATGTGCCAACTGGCGACAGCAGTACGGTGGGCCGCATCTTCCTCACGGCGGGTGAATACCCCATCAGCGCCACAGTCTGGGAAGACGGCGGCGGATCATACTTCGAGATCTTTGCCACACGCGATATCCCTGGTGGATGTGTGCCTGTGCAGGGGTTGAAGAATGGTGGCTGGCCTAGCCTGCCGGATTCAACGGGTCTGGCGCTGATCGCTCCGGGACCAGTGACCCCGCCAGTGGCGCCTACACTGGTTGGCGGCTTGACCATCAATCCAGACAATAGCCTCAGTATCAGCTTCCAGTCGACGGTCGGCTCTTCCTACACCCTCCAGTCGTCCTCACAGCTGGCGACTTGGGTGGATGTGACCACGGTAGTCGCGACCTCGACGTCGACGACGATCAATGGAGTGGCTGGTCAGACGTTCTATTATAATCCAGCGGCTCCGGCCGTTTTCTACCGCGTCAGGGCCAACTAACCTGCTGACGGTGACGCGGAGCTGACGGCTCCGGCGAGTCGACGGGCGTCTCACTTCCAGTGGGGCGCCCGTCTTGGTGTTTACGTGGGCCTGCTGGGCGTGAGAGGAGGGTGAGCGGGGTGGTCGGTTCGATCTGATCTGGCTCTCGGCCGGGCGGTTGGCGATCGGCTTCTGGGTGCAAGTCGCTCTCGGCGCGCTTGCGTGGCTGGCGATTCGGTGCGATGAGCCACTCTGATATTACGCATGCAAACAGAATTGGCCATCAGTGTGCTGGCATTGCACGAATTGGAGGAGGCTGACGTGCATGGCGTGGTCATCCCGCTGGATGACCGGCGCGAGGCCTCGGAGATAGCGGGGGTTGGCATGGCGGATGGCCCTGCGATTCCCCATGAGGTTTTGCAGCGGCGCACGGCCAGACTGTTGCGGGAGATGCGGGTGGAAGTGTGCGTGCGCGAGGTGACTGCCGGGGTGGAACGACCGCTCCACGGAGCGTGGTTGGTGGCGGTGGCGGCCGGGGGAGCGTTTGTTCTCGGTTTTTTAACGCACCAGCTGGGGGCGGGCAAAGTGGTGAATTTGCTCTCCATCCCGTTGCTGGGGCTGGTGGTGTGGAATGTGCTTATTTATGTATTGTGGGCCGTGATGGAACTTCGCGCCGGCTGGTCGGGCGATCCGGCGGCTCGGGGCGGGCACGGGGTGTTGGGGGCATTGAGATGATGTACCCTGGCGATGTTGATGCTCCGGCAGCAGAGGTTGTAAATTGCCGATGCGTTATG
>JALRGB010000780.1 GCA_023253575.1 Verrucomicrobiales bacterium | reverse complement strand
GGGCAGAGGAGGGGGTTGGCGGGCACAAAAAAGCGCCAAGATCCGGGGATCCTGGCGCTTGGGGGGATGTGTATTTGCGATTACCTCACGGTACGGAAGAACAGTTTTCCGGTGGTGGGGAGGGGGATGGTATACGGGCTGGTAGCGCCGCCGACGGTGACCCATGAGCCGAGGCTCAGGTCGGTCGAGCTTTGCAGGGTGCCGGTATAGGTGATGACCAGCGAATTCCCGGCGCTGGCGATGGCGAGGGAGTCGGTTGCCGGGTTGGAGGCGGTGGTGGTGAACAGACTGATCTCATCGACGAAGGCGTTTTGATTCAGTCCGCCGGTGCGGGCGGCCCAGATGAAATTTCCTCCGCTGAGCGAAGAAAATCCTGGCAGGGAAACGTCATAAAAGATGACCTCGTTGTTGAAAAGAACGTCGGCGGTGGCGTCGGCGTCGATTTTGATGACGACTGGGAAGTAGTCGGGATCGCTGAGCAGGGCGGAGAAGGGCATTGGTTTCTCTGCGAGCAGGGAGCCCTGCCATTTGAGTGAAATGCCTGGGACGTCACTACCGCCGTTGGCGTAGGTGTCGAACGAGACGATCAGGCCATTGCCGCTTCCTTCTTCGCCGAAGAGGATGGGAGCGGTGCTGTTGCCGGTGTCGTTGCCCCAGACGAAGGCCATGCCATCGGCTGGGGGCGAAGTACCACCGCCGAGGCGCACGGCGAAGGAGGCGATCATGGACGTGACGGGAGTGCCGGCGTTGAAGTCATCGATGACGAGGACGCCATTGAGGCTGTTTTCGGCGGTGGTGAGGATGGCCATGTTGGAGCCATTGACGCCATCGCCGGTGCCGAGCAGGCCTGAACCGCCGAAGGCGTAGGCCAGGGGGGAGGCGGTGTCGAAGTCGAGCTGGGCGGTCGGTGGGGGCAGGGTGGCACTGATGACCGTGAGGACGGCGGTGGTGCTTTCTACGGTGTTGCTGAGGCCGGTGGCGAGGACTCGGTATTGGCGTCCATTATCGGCGAGCGAAGTGGCGGCGGTGGTATGGGAGTTGGTGGTGGCTCCTGGGATGTTGGTGAACGAGGTGGCTCCGGCGGGGGCGGACTGCCATTGCCATGACGTTTGGCCGGGGTCATTGACCTGAGCGGTGAAGGTGGCGGTGGTTCCCTCGAGCACGCCGATGGAGGTGGGTTGCTGGGTCAGGGTGACGGGACCCACGTACTGGGTGGTGTGGAGGATGACATCATCGACCCAGTGGGTCTGCACGGCGCCGCCGGTCCGGCCGGCTAGATTAAAGCGGCCATTGGCGAGGCCCGTCCAGTTTGGGAGTTGGACGTTGAGAAACACGAGGGTGTCATTGAACGAGACGTCTACGGTCCCGTCATTTTCCACGCGCACGGCGACGCGGGCCCAGTCGAGCGGCTGGAGGAACGCCCTGGAGACAAGTTTTTCTGGGGTGACGAAGGTGCCTTTGTATTTGATGCCGATGGCGGGGGCTTCGCCGGCGCCATTATCTGGATTGGCGTCGACGTTGTCGTAGACGTCGAAGGTGATGATGAGGCCGGTACCAGCGCCTTCTTCGGCACCGGTATTGATGACGTCATCGGGCACATCGGAGCCCCAGCTCAGGCTGAAACCGTCGGCGGGCACGCCTGGAACGTTGGTGCCGGAGGCGGTGAGGTTGATGTTGAAGTTGGCGATGAGGGCGCCTTGGGCATTGGATCCCGAGAAATTATTGACGACCAATGATCCATTTTGGCTGGTGGCGGCCTCGGTGAGCGAGAGGAAGCCGGAGTCATTGACGCCGCCGGCGGGGGTGAAGACGGCGGTGCCGCGGGCAGAGACGACGGCGGCGCTGGCGGTGCCAGTATTGGTCAGGTCTCCGGAGTCGAAGGTGAGGACGACGTCGGAGCTGGCAGGCGGGGTCAGGTCGACCACGGTGAGTACGGCTTCACGGCTGGTGGCGGTGGAGGCGCCGACGCTGACGAGGGCGCGGTACCGACTGTTGTGGTCGGCGAGCGTGAGCGGCGGGGTAACGAGCGTGAAGGCCGTGGCTCCGGGGATGGTGGTGAAGGCGGATTCACTGGCGGCGCGTTTCTGCCATTGGATGGCGGCGGGCGGCGAGGCGTAATTGGCGCCGACGACGAAAGTGGCGGCGGTACCGGCGGGGGCGGCGAGGTCGTCTACTTCGTCGGTGATTTGGACGGGGCCGGCGTAGACGGTGGTTTTAATGGCGAGGTTGTCGATCTCGTGTTTTTGATTGAGA
The DNA here is from genome assembly GCA_023253575.1 of Verrucomicrobiales bacterium. Taxonomy (GTDB): domain Bacteria; phylum Verrucomicrobiota; class Verrucomicrobiia; order Verrucomicrobiales; family V1-33; genus CAJBME01. Next base: position 272 of record JALRGB010000780.1, on the reverse strand, counting down.
CCGCCGGTACGGGCATAGAAGCCGAAGGCGCCATTCACGAGGGCGGTCCATGATGGCACTTGGACATCTTGGAAGTAGAGGCGGCCGTTGAAGGACGCGGAGATTTTGCCAGTTTGGTCGAGGCTGACCATGACGCGGACGAAATCTAAGTCGGTGAAGAATTCGTAGGGTGAGACGCGCACGGAGGCGAGCACGGTGGTTCCCCATTTGAGGTCGAGTGACGGGGCTTCGCCGAGGCCGTTGATCGGGTTGCCGTCGGCATTGTCATAGAC
>JALRGB010000766.1 GCA_023253575.1 Verrucomicrobiales bacterium | reverse complement strand
CAGGGTTGGCCGCATTGTTTGCAGGCTTCGACCGCGATGCGTTGCCATTTGCGCTGGCGCTCGGGCCGGTCGCTGGCGTTGAGGCGGACGACGGTGCGTTGGGTGAGAAGCGGCACGATCTCGGTGGCTCCGAGTTCGACCGATTTTTCAATGATCCAATCCATGGTTGATCCTTTGGGGACGGCGACTGCTAAAACTAATCTGGCTGGGGGTGGAGGTAGGATTCGGACGGGGCCGAGGCGGAGGCGGGTTTCTTTTTTGTGGAGGTTGGTGATTTCGCCGGTGGCAGTTCTTCCTTGACCGTCAATGATGTCGACGCAGTCACCGACGGTGGCGCGCAGGACGGAAGCAACGTGATGGGACTCGCCTGGATCGAGGGTGATTTCGGTGGCGTTTGCGGCCCACCGGTCTTTTGGTACGAAAAATCGCATGGCGATGGCCTAGGCGAGATCAGCTCGGGGGTCTATCTGGAAAGTTTCCGCGAGCCGAAGAAGAAAGTCGTAAAAATCACTTGCGAATGAATCGACTGGGATAATAGTCGCCCCTCCTTCTTGGCAGTGCTGGGTCAGTGCTGCTCACAGGATTTATCGGGACGCGCTCCGGAAAAGAAGCGCACGTTCACAGTAGAGTTGTCTCCGGTTGGAGACGGCGCGAACGCGGTCCCGATAAGTGTTGCAAGAGGGGAGAATAACAGGGAAGACCGCCCAGCCCACTTCGGAATCGCATTTCCGTCCGATCGTCATGCCAACCATTCAACAGCTTGTCCGCAAAGGTCGTACCCCGGCCCGCGTGAAATCGAAGTCTCCGGCGATGGAGAACTGCCCGGCTCGCCGTGGCGTTTGCCTTCAGGTGATGACGCGTACGCCCAAGAAGCCTAACTCGGCTTTGCGGAAAGTGTGCAAAGTCCGCCTTACCAATGGATACGAAGTCATCGCCTACATCGGTGGTGAAGGTCACAATCTTCAGGAACACTCCATCGTGCTCGTCCGCGGTGGTCGTGTGAAGGATCTTCCAGGGGTTCGCTACCACGTTGTACGCGGCGCCCTTGACTGTCTCGGAGTTGATAAACGCCGCGTCAGCCGTTCCAAATACGGCGCCAAACGGCCGAAACCCGGGGCCCCTGCCGCCGCCACGAAGGGCAAGAAGTAATCGCCCCGTTATCTTACTGGTCTAGTCCACACTCAATTTTACCTTTCACTTTCACCCACCATGGCCCGCCGCAAACGCGTCTATCACAAGCCCGACTACCGCGATTCACGCTATGATTCGCCGCTCGTCGCCCGTTTCGTCGCCAAGATGATGAGCGGTGGCAAGAAATCCACAGCCGAACGCATCGTCTACGCCGCGATCGACAAGGTCAATGAAAGCTCCAGCTCCGTTGATCCATTGGAGATCTTTAATCGCGCCGTGGAAAACGCCAAGCCGCGTCTCGAAGTGAAATCGCGCCGCGTCGGTGGCGCCACCTACCAGGTGCCGCTCGAATTGTCGGCCGACCGCTCTGAATCACTCGCGATGCGTTGGCTTATCAATTACGCCCGTAACCGCAAGGGGACTCCAATGTGGTCGGCTCTGGCCAACGAGATCCGCGACGCTGCTACTGGTCAAGGAAGCGCCATCCGCAAGCGCGATGACGTGCACAAAATGGCCCAAGCTAACCGCGCTTTTGCCCACTTCCGCTGGTAGCCAACGCGCCGTCCCTTCTTTTCTGCGCCCCCACCTTTTTCGTCACTTTTAGTTTTCCGTTTCATGTCGGCCAATCCCAACAGTCCTCATCGCCAGTATCCGCTCGAGCGGACACGAAACATCGGTATTGCCGCGCACATCGACGCTGGCAAAACGACGCTGACCGAGCGAATTCTGTTCTACACCGGCATGGTCCACCGTATCGGTGAAGTCCACGATGGTGCCGCCACCACGGACTGGATGGAACAGGAAAAGGAACGCGGTATCACCATCACTTCGGCCGCCGTCACCACTAAGTGGAAACAGCTGCCGAACGATGGGGTATTCAAAGGATTCGAAGGAATCGAAATGCGGGTCAACGTCATTGATACGCCGGGCCACGTCGACTTCACCGCTGAGGTGGAGCGTTCGCTCCGAGTTCTTGACGGTGCGGTTGCTGTTTTTTGTGGTGTCGCCGGCGTTCAGCCGCAGTCTGAGACCGTCTGGCGCCAAGCGAACAAGTACGGGGTTCCTCGTATTGCGTTCGTCAATAAAATGGACCGGACTGGTGCGAATTTCCAAAACGTCGTCGATGACGTGCGCAACAAACTTCGTGCCAATGGATGGCCGATTCTCATTCCGATCGGCGCGGAAGATCAGCTCAAAGGGCAGATCGACGTCATCGCGAAGAAGGCGGTCGTTTATTCTGACAACGACAAGTTTGGTTCAACTTACGACGTGGTTGATTTGACGCCTGAGCAGCGCGCTATTGCTGACGAAGCGTACGATGGCCTGGTCGGCGCATTGTGTGACGTCGATGATGAAATCGGGACGATGTTCCTCGAAGAAAAACCAATTTCAGTTCCAGATGTGAAGGCGGCTCTGCGCCGGGCCACGATCGCGAACAAGATTGTGCCGATTGTCGGTGGTTCTGCTTTCAAGAACAAAGGTGTCCAGTATTTGCTCGATGCCGTGGTCGATTATTTGCCGAGCCCGCTCGACATTCTTCCAGCTAAGGGTGTCAATGCGGACAATCCAGAAGAGACGGTGCTTGTTCCGGTCAATGATCATGACAAGTTTGTGGGTCTCGCTTTCAAACTCTGGTCCGATAAATTCGGTCGCCTGACTTTCTTCCGTGTCTATTCCGGAATGCTTTCGAAGGGTGACACGGTTTACAATCCAAGGACTCGGAAAACCGACCGGATTGGACGGATCATTCAGATTCAGGCCAACGTGCACACGGATATTGAGACGTGTTATGCGGGTGACATCGCGGCCATTGTGGGTCTGCGCAATGTGACCACCGGTGACACGCTGACGGCGGATGGCAACGAAGTATTGTTGGAGCCACCCTCGTTCCCAGATCCGGTCATCAGCATGGCCATTGAGCCACGGACCAAGGGCGATCAAGAAAAAATGTCGGGTGCTCTACAGCGGCTTTCGGAAGAAGATCCAACTTTCCGCGTCTTTACCGACGAAGAGACCGGCCAGACGATCATTGCCGGGATGGGTGAGCTCCACCTTGAAATTTTGAGGGACCGTATGCTCCGCGAGCACAAGGTTGAAACTGACGCTGGTAAACCTCAGATTGCTTACCGTGAAACCATCACGCAAAATGCGGAAGGTGAAGGTAAGTTAGTCAAACAGTCGGGTGGTCGCGGTCAGTACGGACACGTTGTTCTGCGTATCGCCACCGTCGAGAAAGGCAAGGGCATCACGGTTGAAAGCAAAGTTGTCGGCGGTACGATTCCGAAGGAATTCATCCAGCCAGCCATCAACGGTGTCAAAGAAGCGGTGCTGAACGGCATCATCGCTGGATATCCAGTGGTTGACTTGCATGTTGAAATTTATGACGGCAGCTACCATGACGTCGATTCCAACGAAAATGCTTTCAAGATGGCTGGGATTTTCGCGCTGAAAGACGCGCTGAAAAAGGCCAAATGTATTTTGTTGGAGCCAATTATGGCTGTCGAAGCGGTCACCCCGGAAACGAACCAGGGCGACATCATGGGCGACTTGAACCGTCGTCGTGGACGCATCAACGGCATCGACAGCAAAAATGGTTTGGCCATTATCAAAGCGGAAGTTCCGCTGGCTGAAATGTTCGGTTACTCGACAGCCATCCGTACGCTGTCATCAGGCCGCGCTTCCTACACCATGGAGCCCGCTAAATTCGAAGAAGTTCCGCGCAATATTGTGGAACAAATTGTCGAATCCCGCGGCGGCAAAAAAGACAAGGAATAACTTCAGCTGACCGTACCCTTTTACCACTCTTCATCATGGAATCGCAACGCATTCGCATCCGGCTTCGCGCCTTTGACTGCCGCGTGCTCGACAAATCAGTCGTCGAGATCGTGGATACCGCCAAGCGCACCGGCGCCTTGGTGGCCGGCCCCATCCCGCTGCCGACGCGCATTGAAAAATTCACCGTCAACCGTTCTCCCCACGTTGACAAAAAGTCTATGGACCAATTCGAGTTGCGCACTCACAAGCGCCTCTTGGATATTGTCAATCCTACGATGAACACGGTCGATGAGCTCAAAAAGCTCAATCTCCCCGCCGGTGTCGACATCACGATCAAAATCTGACCTTTCGCACCGAACCCACCCTTAAACGAGGACGCACGACATGAGCTTGGGACTGCTTGGAAAAAAACTGGGGATGACCCGCATTTACACCGATCAAGGCGAGGCTGTGGCCGTCACCGTGGTTGATGTGAGTGATAACGACGTGGTGCAGGTGAAGACTGCCGACATTGATGGCTATCGCGCCGTCCAGGTTGGCTTTCAGAACGGCAAAGCCAAACACCTGACAAAACAGGAACAGGGCCATTATACGAAACACGGGACGCCCTTAAAACGGCATGCTCGTGAGTTCCGGCTCGCTGACGGCGTGGAGGCTCCTGCTGAAGGAACTTCCTTGACGGCCGATCTGTTCCAAAAAGGTCAATTTGTCGACGTCATTGGCGTCAGCAAGGGCCGGGGTTTTCAGGGGGTAGTCAAGCGCTATGGATTTGCCGGCCAGCCTGCTTCTCATGGTTCTATGATGCACCGCCGGACTGGATCGATCGGTTGCCGATTGACTCCGGGCCGAGTCTGGAAAAACCAGAAAATGCCAGGTCACATGGGACAAGCGCGCCGCACCACTCAAAACCTACAAATTGTGGAAGCCCGCACGGCTGACAATGTGATTTTGATCCGCGGAAGTTTCCCCGGCGCTAAGGGTGACCTCGTTGTCATCCGCCCGGCGAAGAAGAAGTCGGCTCCTGCCGCGTAACCTCCCGAAACCTGTTTCCCTTTTACCCTGGACACTCTGATGGCCACTGTTCTCACTCTCGAAGCCGCTCGTTCGGCACAGTTGACTGTTCTCGATCAGCCTAAGAAGGCGTCGCAGGCAGTTCACGATACTGTGACCGCTATGCGTGCCAATCGCCGTTCCGGCTCGGCAAATACCAAGACCCGCAGCGAGCTGCACAAGCCTGACAAAAAGCCATGGCGTCAGAAAGGCACTGGTCGCGCGCGCGCCGGTACCCCGAACAGCCCGATCTGGTGTGGTGGTGCGGTCATTTTCGGCCCTAAACCCCGCGACTATTCCAAAAAGGTCAATAAAAAGGTCAAGCAGCTCGCGCTGCGCGCCGTGCTCAGTTCGCGGATTCAGGCTGGCGATGTGATTCATGTCACCGACTTCACCGTCGCCGACGGCAAGACGAGCAGTTTTATTAAACTGCTCGGAGCCACCACCGATGCTTCTAAAGTCCTGATCATCGCCGGTCAGTTCGACGAAAAAACTTATCTTTCCGCCCGCAATCACGGTGCGACCCAATTGACAACGGCTTCCGATGTCAACGTGGAGCAGCTCGTCAACTACCGGAAAATCATTCTCACCAGCGACGCGCTTCCAGTGCTCGCCCAACGGACCGCCGCCTAAGCCATGCAAAACCTGTCGCACGTCATTAAGACCATTCGTCTCAGCGAGAAGGCTACCCTTCTGGTCGAGAACAACAACAGCTACGTGTTCGAGGTCCATCCTAAGTCGACGAAGCAAGAAATCGCGCAAGCGGTCGAAGCTGGTTTCGGCCTCAAAGTGGTCGCGGTCAACACGCTCAATTACGCCGGCAAAGCCCGCCGTAAGCGCACTCCGCAGGCCGGCTTCACTGCTGACTGGAAAAAGGCCATCGTCAAGCTGGCTCCTGGGGAGAAAATCGATCTCACCTAAGTTCATTCCGTCTACTTTTTTCTTTTCTAGGAGATAACCTCATGGCTCTCAAGACTTTTCGCCCACTCACACCATCCTGCCGATTCAAGGCACTTCCGACTTTCGAGGAAGTGACGAAATCCAAGCCGGAGAAATCCTTGGTCTTCACTCTGAAGAAGAGCGGCGGTCGCAATCACTCCGGTCGCATTACGTGCCGTCACATTGGTGGTGGGCATAAAAGGAAGTACCGCATGGTTGACTTCAAGCGTCTTCGTACCGACAGCGCTAAGGTCATCGCGGTGGAGTACGATCCGAATCGTTCGGCCCGCATTGCTTTGATTCAGTACCCAGATGGTGCCAAAAGCTACATCTTGGCTCCGGCTGGCTTAGTTGTCGGTGCCACAGTGCAGGCCGGCCCCAAGGCTGCTCCTGAAGTTGGCAACGCTTTGCCCCTCAGCGCCATCCCTCTTGGGTTGCAAGTTCACAACATCGAATTGGAGCCTGGTCGCGGCGGCAAAATCGCTCGCGCCGCCGGTCAAGCCGCTATTTTGAGCAACCGTGAAGGCGACTACGCGTTGCTGAAAATGCCTTCTGGCGAAATCCGCCGACTGCATGCCCGGTGTCTGGCCACGATCGGTCAGGTCGGCAATGTGGATCACATGAATGTCATTGCCGGTAAGGCCGGTCGCAGTCGCTGGCTGGGTATCCGTCCAACGGTTCGCGGGATGTGTATGAACCCAGTCGACCACCCGAACGGTGGTGGTGAAGGTAAGTCGAAATCCGGCGGTGGTCGTCAGCACCTGAAGAGCCCATGGGGCCATGCTAAGGGACAGAAGACCCGCAATCCTAAGAAGGCCACCAACAAGCT
>JALRGB010000692.1 GCA_023253575.1 Verrucomicrobiales bacterium | reverse complement strand
ACCGCGCGGATCGGCGACACCGCGCGGATCGGCGACACCGCGCGGATCGGCGACACCGCGGGGGTCACGGGCGCCCCGTGGATCAGCGACACCGCGCGGGTTGGAGGGGCGTTGTCTGGGGGCGGCTTCGGCGGATGGGAGTGAGGGGAAGGAAAGCAGGATGGCCATTAGTGGTGGCAGGAGGCGGTGGAGAGTGAGATTCATGGTAGGTGACGCGGGGTGTAAAATGGGTGAGCGGTGTGGGGGCGAACTAGCGGCTTTTGAACATTTCGACTTTGATGGAGTCTGGGGCGGGGCGTTTCGAGAACAGGCTGTCATCGGTTGGCGCATTCAATTCCCATTCGGTGAAGCGGATGTCCCAGCGTGGCTGGTGTGGGAGGTCGGTGAAAGTCAGCTGGTAGCGGCGCGGGAGTTTGTCTTTGACGCCGACCCACAAATCGCCGGCCATCCCTGGTTGTTCGAAGTGGAGGCGTTCGCATCGAGTCCAGCCGACGAATTCCCGGCCGGTGACGGTGGCGGAGGTGACGTGCATGAACAGTTGGGAGGAGAGGTCACTGGCGAGCAATTCAGCGACGGGCGGGCGGAAGCCGAATTGTTCGTCCATGCGGTCGGTGAATTCTTCAATGGAGCTGGCGGCCAGCGGCACGAGGGCGTGATGATTCAGGAGGGGATGCATCATGCAGAACTCACGGCCGTTGAACGAAATTTCCCGGGTGTCAGTGCCGGCTTGTTGGACGGCGAAGAATTGGTTGGGTCGTTTGACGGTGATGGCGAGTGGTCCTTGTTTCAGTTTGATGCCGAAGCCGCGGTTGGGATGGATGGTATGTTGGGCGGTCATGCGGATGGTTTTCGCCTGACCGAGGGCTTCCTGAACCGAGAGGGCGAGGGCGCGGGCGGAGGGTTCGATTTCGGCGTGGGCGGTGGTAGCGGCCGCGGCCAGAGTGAGGATGAGCGTGAGAAGTTTTTGAGTCATGAGTGGATGAGGCATGGAATGTGGCGCTTTCGCGACTGTGTCCACGGGAAATGTGATTTTTGCGTGTGGCGGTGGCTGGCGGGCTGAGCTGGGGGTGGTCTTGATTTTGGTTGGTCTGGAATCAATTCGGGGTAAACAGGCGGGATGACGACACCCCTGCATACCCTTCGCGCTGGCGTTATTGGCACTGGTTTTATTGCGCCGGTGCATATTGAGGCATTGAAGCGGCTTGGGGTGCAGGTGACGGCAGTCTGCGGCTCCACGGAGGCGGCCCGGGCGTGTGCGGCGCAGTGGGGGATACCTGAAGTATACGGCGATTACGATTATCGCGGGCTACTGGCTTCGCCCAGCGTGGACGTGGTGCACATCACTTCGCCCAACAAGGCGCATGTGGAGCAGTCGTTGGCGGCGTTGGCGGCCGGAAAACATGTGGTGTGCGAAAAGCCGTTGGGTATGACGTCCGAAGAAACGGCGGCGGTGGTGGCTGCGGTCAAGAAGGGAGGGGCGAAAGGGCCGGTTTTTGCGGTGAATTACATGTGCCGATTTTTTCCGGCGGTCTTGCAGATGAGGGCCATGATTGCGCGTGGTGATCTGGGCCAAATTATACATGTTCAGGGGCATTTCTTCCAAGACTGGCTGCTGCAGGAGACGGATTTCAACTGGCGGGTGCTGTCCAGCGAAGGGGGGAAGTTGCGGGCCGTCGGCGATATTGGCACGCATTGGATGGACGCTGTTTCATTTATCTTGGG
>JALRGB010000552.1 GCA_023253575.1 Verrucomicrobiales bacterium | reverse complement strand
GAATAGGGCCTCAAAACGCAGAAACGAATCATGGAGTGGTGGGGCTGGGAGCAGGAGCAGGTGCAGGTGCAGGAGCGGGAGCAGGTGGTAGCGGGGCGGCCAGTGTGATGCGGGTCTCGATCTCGGCGCCCCCGCGGCGCAGTTTGAATGAAACGACGGCTCCGGGCTCGAGCGGGGCCAGTGATTTGGCTAGTCCTAGGGCCCCGCCCAAGGGTGTGCCGTCGATGGATGTTAATTCGTCCCCGGTTTGCAAGCCGGCCTGGGCGGCAGGGCTGTCCGGCGCCACCTCCTGAACGATGGCCCCGGGGCCGGAAGGCGCGTCCTCCACCTCGACCCCCAGCCAGATTTTGGGTGGCGCGGGAGCGGCCAGCCGCATGTCGAGGTGACGCAACGTCTGACGGGAAAGCAGCGAAATCTGGACATCGGTCGACGGGGCGCCATCCCGGACGATTCGGAGTTGAACCTGATCACCGGGTTGCTGGCGGCTGATCAAGCGGATAAAACTCAGGTGATTGGCCAGCGCGACGCCCCCGAAGTGGGTGATGACATCACCTGGTTTTAGGCCAGCCATGGCCGCGGGTCCCTGCTCTACCACGCTGCGAATGGTCACGCCGGGCGCCATTTCACGGTCCAATTCCGCCCCCATCACCGGGCGCTTCGGATCGACATCGCCGAGAATCAGCTCGCCCCATGACTCCCCTTTGAGCATCCGGGCCCAGTCGGTGTGAAAGTTGTCGATGCCAATGTGGCGGTTGACGGTGAGTGGGCCGCCGATGGAACTGTGGATGCCGATCAGTTTTCCTTCGAGATCAAAAAGCGGACCGCCTGAGTCGCCGCCGATTAAGGTGCAGTCAGTGAAAAACGCGCCAAAATTATCCCGTCCCCAGACGCGGCCGACGCGCACGGGCGGGCTCCGGTCGTCTTCGAATCCACCGGGCTGGCCGAGGGCGACCACCCATGACCCTTTGGCCACATCATCAGAAGTGCCGATTTCGACACACGGCCATTCTTTCAGTGCTGGCTCGATGATTCGCACCATGGCCGCGTCGCAGGTGCGATTGGCTCCCAAGACTTCGCCGCGGGCGCGCTGTCCGTCGGGGAGGACGACGACGACATCTTTGCGTTTGCCGTTCTCCGTGATGGCATCGGTCACATGAGCGGCCGTCAAGATGAGGCCTTCTTCATTGATGATGACCCCGCTGCCGGTGCCGATCGGCGTGTCGCTGGTAATGGCCACCACAGCTGGCAGGACGCGACTGACGACGGTCTTGATGCGCAGCTCCCTTTCCTTGAATTCCTCGATGCTGGGAAGTGGTGGAGGGGAAGACAGTGCGTCCGCTGCGGCGGCCCACCTCTGTGTGCTACCCAGTAGGGACATGACCGCCACGATGCTCAGGCAGGCTTGCTTCATCTATTTAGATGATCAGTATAGGCGGTATCGAAATTTCTGGCAAGGCTGGCCTCAGGGTAAATTACCCGTTTCCCTGTCAGGGTGCCCCTCATGCCGGAGCGGACAGTCCCTTTGGTTAGGCCCCGATTTCAATGACCACGGCGGTCGTATTGTCACGCCCGGACTCGGCGACCGCTTCAGCCACAAGCGGCCCGGCCTCGAGACACGTGGAGGCCATGCGATCGGCCAACGCATGATCCCAGAATCCATCGACCAAGCCGTCCGAACAAAGAAGAAACCGGTCACCGGCTTCGCATCCGACAGCTCCCAGTTGCGGTTCTACGAATTGATGGCCAGCGCCAAGCACCTTGTTCAAAACATTTCGGCGTGGATGAGTGCGTTGTTCGCGTTCATTGATTTTCCCCTGCCGACGGAGCCAGCCGACATGAGTGTCATCATGGGAGAGCTGTCGCAAAGCGCCGTCCGCACGCGGTCGGTAATAAAGCCGTGAATCGCCAATGTGCGCAAAATACAACCAACCTGGCTTGAGCCATGCCAGCGTCAATGTCGCTCCCATGCCCCGGCATTCTTCGTAGCTGGCCCCCAACTTGTGCATCTCCGCATGCGTGCGAGTGAAAACTTCGCTTAGAATATCGCCAAAACTCGTCGCCAGTCCGATGGCGCTTTGCCGGTAGTGACGCGGTAGCAAACGAGTGATCTGGTCGACAGCAATCCGGCTGGCAAATTCACCCGATTTCGCGCCCCCCATCCCGTCACTCACCGCAAAAAGATAGTCGCCCTGAATCAATGAACCGTCACCCACTTTTCCTAAGCGTTTCACTCCTTCAGCATCAAAGGTAAGGGCCACAAACGCGTCTTCGTTGTTCTTTCGGACGCGGCCGACATCCGTCTGCGCGGTCCAGCGGAGATGGGCGGGTGGGTCAGGCTCGGGCGTCGGGGTGGCCACAGGATCGATCATGGGAATCAAGAAGCATCCATAGTCACGGCAGTTCCAGTGACGAGGAAGAAAAATTCAGGGTGTGGCGGGCGCGAGTCCGGTCATGGCTCCGGTGATGAGTCAGGGCTGGACGCGGACATGGTTGTGGGTTGGTCCGGTGCGGAGGTTTGGATTTTCAGTGGTTGGGGTGGTCTGGAGGCGCCGAGTCATCGAGGATGGTGGCAAATTCAAAATCGATCAGGCAGAAGCGGCCATCGGCTGGCCGATAGGTGACGTTGCGCAGGTACGGGTCATCGTGGCGCACGCCATATTCCTCTAATTCGGCGAAGAGAGATTTGAGTCGTTCGTCGCCGAGCTGGGTGACTCTTTGTCCGCAGTTGGTGGTGACCATTTTGAAGTGGGTCTCATCGGCCTCGAGGAGGCGGGGAACGAACGGGCACCCGCGTGCTTCGAGGTGGCGCAACACTTTGACTTCATTCGCGAAGCGGATCCCGGCGTCTGGGCCGCGAAATGTTTTGTGCACCCGACCGTCATAGCTCAGGCGCACGATGGCGCGTTGGGTGTCTTTGACTTTTTCCATGGGAGAAGATGGCAAATTGGCTTCGTCTTGACCGCAGGGCAACCGGTATTGGGGACCGGTTGGCCATCGGGCGGTTCACGCTGTCTCGTGACCATCGGTGGCCACAAGGCTGACGCGGTGGCGCTCGCACAGCTCTCGGACCTCCTCCCATTCCAGCACCAGCGTGCAGCCGGCTTCTACCGCCACCACGGACAGTCCAGCCTCGGAGGCGGTTTTGATGGTGCGGGGGCCGACCACGGGCACATCGAACCGCAAGTCCTGATTGGGTTTGCTCACTTTGACGAGGGTGGCCTCTCCTCGGCCCAGCGCACCGCCGCGTTTTATACATTCGTCTGTTCCTTCAAATGCTTCCACGGCGAGGACCGTGCCCCGTTTGACGACGACCGACTGGCCGACATCCAGACGGCTCATTTCCTTGGCCATGCAAAAACCAAAGACGACGTCAGCCAGCTGTTTGGTGGTCGGTGTTGGACCGCAGACTAATCCGGGCGGAGGCAGGAGGTTTTCCAGAAACGTGGTGGCCGGTAGTAGGGTGATGCTGTCCCGGGCGAGTTCGTTGGCGATGGCTCCGAAAATGCTCTCGGCGTGCCGCAGTTTTAGCTTTCCGAGGAGCAGGAGGGCCCGCCAATCGGGCCGCAAATCAAAGAGGTTTTTCGGGGCGATCTGGCCGGCCATGATGGCGTCAGTGACGCCGGCCTGTCGGAAAAACCGGATCATTCGCCCTAATTGTCCGACGCGCATCCAATCGACTTTGTCGGCCTCGGCGGCCAGTGCCGGGTCGGTTTCGTTTTCAAAGGCGGCCACGACCATGCAGGTCACCCCGGCGGCGCGCGCCGCCCGCAACAGTGTGAGCGGGTACACGCCGCTGCCGGCAATCAGACCAAGGGTGCTGGGGACAGCCATACAGTTGAGAGAAACAGATCCGGGGGACGCGGGTGGATTGCGGGTTATGGCCCTGAGGGAGCGTCCGGTGACGGTGGATTCGATTCGACGGCATTCGCATCCGGCTGGGTTTCCGCCGCCCCTCC
>JALRGB010000713.1 GCA_023253575.1 Verrucomicrobiales bacterium | reverse complement strand
GACGGCGAGCGGTCCGGATGTGCGAGGGGCGACAGGTTTTTTCGGTGGAGTAGCGGCGGTAGACGACGGTCTTGGGCTGGCGGGAGCGCCGGCGGTGGAGGCAGCGCTAGCGGTGTTGGCAGAGGCAGCGGGAGTTATTTTTCCGCGGTGGATCCAGGCTAGGCCGAGGGCTAGCGAGTGTTCACAGAGGGCGCCATCGCGCCGGGCGTGCGGGCACGAGCATAAATTGGTCACATCGGTCCGGGACTTGATCAGCAAGCCGGCGGCCAGCGTTCGACCCGCGCTCCGGACTTGACCGCGCAGACGGGCGCCATCGAATTCTACAGCCAGCACCGCCCCGGCCTGCCAAGCGGCCCGGGCTGGTTTCATAGCCTGCCATCCGCCGGCATCCATGAGCCAGCGTTCCGTGATTTCGAAACTCATTTTAAGAGAAGCATAGGGCGGAATACCAAAAACTGCTGGCGTCCCTACCGCCCGTGCGTGAATAAGCAAGAACCGTTCAGATCGTCTCCCCCTGCAGGCATGAAAATCATCGCTATTGCGAACCAAAAAGGAGGTGTGGGTAAGACCACCACCGCCGTCAACCTCGCCGCCGCTCTCGCGGAAAAAGGAGTGCGTACATTGCTGGTGGATCTCGATCCGCAAGCAAACGCCTCCAGCGCGCTCGGCTGTCTCACCGAGGAGGGAGGCAGTCTGTACTCGTGTCTAGTCGGAGCGGATTTTGCCGCCGCTAAAGTGCGCGAAACTCGACTACCCCGCCTCTGGTGCATCCCCAGTCACATGGAACTGGCCGGCAGTGAGGTCTCTCTGGCCCGCAACGAAAACCACCTCGTGCGCCTTAGCGAAGTATTGGAACCGCTGCGGGTCCTGAATCGATGGGACGTCTGCCTTCTCGACTGCCCCCCCTCACTCGGGATTCTCATGACCAGCGCCCTCGCCTCCGCCGATGGCCTGCTCATCCCCATCCAATGCGAATATTATGGACTCGAGGGATTGGCGAAAATCGTCGACCTGCACGAACGAATTTGTGCTGCCGGAGTCAATCCACACGTCACCATCGAAGGCATCCTCATGACCATGTATGACGGACGCACCAACCTCTCGCGACTCGTGGTCGACGAGGTCCGGCGCGTTTTTGAAGACCTCGTCTACAAAACCATTATCCCTCGCAACGTCGCCCTCAGCGAGGCGCCCAGCCATGAGCTAACGGTCATGGAGTATTCCCCCAATAGCCCCGGCGCCCGCGCCTACCGCGAGGCCGCGGCCGAATTCATCCGGCGCCAGCCACAAGCCATGGGTGATCCAGTCCCGCCGGTGCCGTCCACAAGCGAATTATCGACGGCGCCGACGGCGCAAGTACCAAGTGGGCCGCTCAGCGCAGCACCTGCCCCCGTCGCCGCGCCAAGCGCTGCGCCCGCAACGATTTCGCCCCCGGTGAGCCCCCTTCCGGATGCTTGGCAGGTGGGCTCCCCAGCCCCTGCCCCAGCGCGGCCGGACCCGACCAGTGTGCCGCCCAATCCATTTGGCGCTCCCTTTAATCCTGACGTTTGATTCTTTATCCATTATGATGACCGGACAAAAAGTAGTGTGTATCAACGATCAATTTCCACTTGGGATTGAGAAGCTTTATGTTGCCCTGCCCAAGGCTGGAGTGACGTATGTGGTGCGGGATGTGACCTTGGGGGTCAACTGGGCGGGTGAGCCGGGAGAAGTGGCAATTACTTTGGTGGGGATGCTGAATCCTCGGTCAGCCACTCCGCCGTTTCCGGAGCGCGCTTTCAATGCGGAGCGATTTCGCCCTCTTGAGGATGAACGTGTCAGCGAAAAATCCGAAAAACGCGATGTCGAGTTGGTTTAATCGTCGGAGCCAACCGATTCGATGGGCTTTCAGTGATATTTAATTTTATGAATCCTTTTCTTTCTGCGGTCTTGGCCAGCTTGTTTTTGCTGGGGTCGGCCGCACCGCTGACGGCGCGCCAAACATTGATTCCCGCCGGGGCGGAATGGAAATATTGGCTTCGCCCCAGCGAGTTGCCTTCGGGGTGGAAAGCTCCGGAATGGAATGATGCGGAATGGGCCACGGGCCGGGCCGAGTTCGGGTATGGCGATGGCGACGAGACGACCGTGCTCGCACCGGCCGGCGGAGAGCCGCTGAATGCATCTGCCGTATATTTCCGTAAATCATTTACCGTAAACGATCCGTCAATCATTCGAGGGCTGACGCTTCGTCTCCTGCGCGACGACGGAGCCGTCGTTTTCCTCAATGGCGTGGAAATTCACCGCGACAATATGCCCGCCGGCCCAGCGCTCGCCACCACCATGGCCACCGCCGCCGTCAGCGGGACCGCGGAAAAAAATTTCCAACTCACAACCATGACCGCCACCGGTTTGGTGCGCGGCACCAATACCCTCGCTGTCGAAATCCATCAAGCCAGCGAGAACAGCAGCGACCTCAGCTTCGACCTCGAACTCATTGGATTGGAAACCGCCACCGTGACCCGTGGTCCCTATCTCCAACAAGGCACACCCGAGAGCGTTGTCCTCCGATGGCGGACGGATTTACCCACCATCGGCCGCGTCACCTACGGCACAATTGAGGGATACCCCTCCCAAGTCGTCGAGGAGAAGGAACCCACGATCGACCACGAGCTGCCACTGACCGGACTGCGTCCCAACACACAATATCATTATGCCGTGGGCACGCCCTCCGGAAATTTAGCCTCGGGCGAGGAATTTGCTTTTTTCAGCGCCCCTCCGGCGGGCACAGTGCAGCCAGTTCGGCTTTGGGTTTTGGGTGATTCCGGCACTAAAAATGCCAATGCCGCCGCCGTCAGCGCGGCCTATGAAACATTTAATGGCCGGACTCGCACCGACCTTTGGCTGATGCTGGGTGACAACGCGTACGACACTGGCACGGATGCCGAGTATCAAGCGGCGGTTTTTGACATGTATCCAGCCATGCTTCGCCAGTCGGTCCTTTGGCCAACCATTGGCAACCATGACACGGCGCAAAGCACCAACCCGTCCCCCACCCTTCCATATTTTGAGATGTTCACCCTACCCACACGCGCCGAAGCGGGAGGCGTGCCATCGGGAACAGAGAAATATTACTCCTTCGATTATGCGAATATTCACTTCGTCTGCCTTGATTCGATGACTTCGAGCCGGGCGACCGACGGAGCCATGGCCACTTGGTTGCAACACGACCTCGCTAGCACAAATCAACCATGGATCATCGCTTTCTGGCATCACCCGCCTTATACAAAAGGATCGCATGATTCAGACAAAGAATTGGAGCTCATCGAGATGCGTGAAAAATTGCTGCCTTTGCTCGAGGCCGGGGGCGTGGACTTGGTCATGACCGGCCACAGCCACAGCTACGAAAGATCCTTTCTTCTCAACGGCCATTATGGAGCCTCCACCACCTTGACCCCAGAGATGAAAATCGACGGCGGCACCGGCAGCGCGACAGGCGACGGACCTTACCGCAAGCCAGGTGACAATGCCCCCTTCAAGGGAGCGGTTTACATCACCGCCGGAAGTTCCGGCCAGATCAGCGGCGGTCCGCTCAACCACCCAGCTATGTGCGTATCCCTCAATAACTTGGGATCAATGGTGCTAGATGTGAATGGCCCTCGACTCGAGGCCCGGTTCCTTCGCGAAAATGCCACCGTGGTGGATTCTTTCGTCATCGAAAAAGTCCAGCCCGCCCAATAATCCTTCCGCCACCGACCAGATAAAACCCTCCGGAGCACTGCGCGAAAAATCCCGCCACATCTCAGCGGATTACTGAGGTCGATGCCGGGCTTCCCCGATGGGCTAGACGTGACGTTGTGATTGACTTCGCTGCCGCGCGGGGTGAGCTTTCATTCGTTAATCAAGGGAGATTTTTTCCATACGGCCCACTGGGCTTCAGTCGCTTTTTTCTGCAGCCAGCCGTCGTGGTTTTCCTCCCGTTCAACTCACACCCAGTATCCATCAACCCATGAAATTCCGTTCCCTTATCCTGTCTCTCGCGGCACTCGCCCCGGTCAGCCTCACAGTCGCAGTGGCGGGAGAATCGCCCGTTTCCTCACCGACTCCGGCTCCCGTGGTCTCCAGCGCCCCAGTGGTCGCGGCTAGCGGCTGGTTCACAGGCATTCAAGGCAGCGCGCTCTGGCTCGAAGATATGGGGTATTCGACCGGCACAGCCCTCGGCACCGTCGGCCTCGACGCCAGTTTCGATGTCGGCTGGGGCGTGACCATCCCATTTGGATATCGCTTTGACAATGGTTTCAGCCTCGGCGCTAGCGTCGGTTATTACACGGCTGGTCTCGATACCGTCTCCGTCAGCTTGCGCGGTGACAAACTCGGTGAGCTCGGCCTCGATGCCGACGGTACGGCCGTGCCGATTTTGCTGAATGCTTCCTACAGCTGGCAGCTGTCAGATGCCCTCTCCTTTTCGCTGGGCGCAGGGGCCGGGGTGGCTTGGTCTGAGTTCGATCTCGATCAAATCGAGGACGTTGATTTTGACGCTTCGGTCGATGGCTGGGATTTCTCCTTCCAGGGATTCAGCAGCCTGAACTATTCCGTGAATCAGACCACCGAACTCTCGCTGGGTTACCGCTACATCCAGACCGAGACCGATGCCGACTCGATTCAAGGTCATAATTTGGAAGCCGGAGTGATCGTTCGCTTCTAATTTAAAAATTGTTGTTTGATGACCGCGGGCCGGAGCACATGTGCTCCGGCCCGTTTTTTTGTGCCTAGAAGCGAGGATCCGCCGGCGTATGGGCATGTTTCTAAGAGGAGCCTGGCCGCCCCATGACGCGGTTGAACCAGGCATCGTAGCGCTGGTCCTCGGCTTCTGCGCGTGCCCGGCGGCGCTCCTGAAACGACTCCGCGTGGGAGGCCCGCCGAGCTTTTCGATCCGCCCTTGATTCCTCCGGTTCGTGACGGTGGTTCTGGGAATCCGTTGAGCTACAGCCAGCCAACAGCGCGGACAACACGAGAGCCGGCAGCAGCGCGGCGCGATGATGACGTGGGATCAGAGTCATGAGAAAAAAGGGCAGCGGCGGCGAGAGGTCATGCCGTGCCCGTTCGATCAGAGAACGACACCATCGACCGCGGCCAGCCAAGAAAGATTAAATTATGCATGGAATCAGCATGGCGCCAACCGATGAAAATCAGACGGATCCAGAGAACCAGCAACGGCCCACCCACTCGCGGCTTACCGCCGGGCCGATCCGCTCTCGCATCAATCGCATCGAAGGTATTCTCATGGCAAAATGACCGGTTCATGATAATTCTACCGTTCTGACCACGGTCACACTGTTCGCAGGTGACGGCGGTTGGGCCGTCGGCCCACACATTTTTCAACTTTGCCGGAGTAGGCATTTTATTACTGCTGTCATGTTTCAGGAACTGGACGTCTTATATTTCGAATGAAA
>JALRGB010000233.1 GCA_023253575.1 Verrucomicrobiales bacterium | reverse complement strand
ATCCCAAGCAACCCACCGCGCTCCCGCCCGCTCAAAGCCACCCGCTCGTACCCGCCCGCCGCCGCCTTCTCCCCCGCGGCCACTCCGTAATGCGCCGCCAGCCGGGCATCGACAAAGGTATAGTCCGCATCCAACAACCGCGTCAGCGGCTCGTTGTCCCGCATCAGATGATTGAAAAAAACCGCTACTTCACCACGCATCGATGCCGCCAACGCATCGTTAAATTCAGGAAATCGCACCGGATCAGGACGAACTTCAGATCCAAGCTTGTCCAACTCCAGCCACTGCATCGCAAATCGCTCGCCCAACGAGTCAGCCCGCGGGTCCGCCAGTAACCGAAGCACTTCAGCCGCCAGTACCTCGTCCCGAAGTAATTCCCCCGTCTCAGCCAAACGAAATAACGCTTCGTCGGGCATCGAAGACCACAAAAAATACGACAGCCGCGAAGCGAGCGGGAAGGCCCCCAGCGGTTGCGTGCCAGTTTCATCCGGCTCAGGCTCAACTAGAAACAAAAAATGCGGCGAGACCAACACCCCTTGCAACGCCAGCCGCAAACTCGGCGTAAATCCCTCGCCACGCTCGCTGCGACGGTCAAACAAGGCCAAATATTGGTCCACCTCGTTCGCCGTCACCAGCCGCCGGAACGCCCGCTTCATAAATCGCTCCAATACCAGCCGCGCCGCCTCCCGCGGCGGCCGCTCGCCATCAGCGAACTCCCCCAACAACCGCTCGCGCGCCCGCTGTACATCAGCCGACAGCTCAGCTTCCCCATCGGGCAAAACCGCCAGCACCACCGCCTCGGCCGCCGCTAGGTATTTTTCAATGGCCAACGGCGACGTGAACAACGTGTCACCCGTCGCATCAAACCCCTCGCCGCCCGCTCCGTCCGCCGGCAAATCCTTCGATAACCCAAGATCAAGTCCCACCAAATCGCGAATGGTTCGATCATACTCACCACGCGTCAGCCGACGGCTCATCACATGCCCTTCATAAAAACTCTGCGTGCGATCACTGGCCAGCTTGGTGCAATCGATTTCAGGTTTCGGCAGGCGTCCCAGCCAGTTCAGCAACTGGTCGCGCTCCCCGCCTTCCGGAGAGGCCTTGCCCTCGGGAGGCATTTCAAAAGCAAATACCCGCTCGCGAATGTTTTCCCACAAGGCTGTGTCCTTAACGATTTGTTCGTAATCCAGATGCGCCGTTAAATCGAGGTCCCCCTTCGCTTTGTCCGCCCGATGGCACTCATGACAGTATTTTTCCAGCAGCGGGAGTATGGACGTCCGATATTCTTCGGCATGAGCGGGATCCGCCCACACTGGCGCTGGAACCAGCAGGCTGGCCGTCACGAACATGAACCGGAAAATGAAACAACGAGAAATCATAAGGACCGGCACCCAAGTGGAGCGCCCAGAGCACCATGGATAATACGCTCGAATCATCATCAACGACGCCCCGGCCATCAAGGTCAACCGATCCTCCCCGACCCATCACCCTTTTCTCCCACCGGGGTTTCCCCGAAAGCAGTAAAGTTTCATCATACCACATGCCGAAACGCCACTTTTAAGCATCATCATGTTCCCACGTAGCGTCACCGCCATCAACCTAGCGTGATTTCCCACGCGTGTCTTATAGTGTCCGCCACCCTCATGATCCGCCTCCGACACTCACACTCCGCGATGCTGGCTCCATGGCCCAGATGGGCCGCAGCCTTACTCCTGCTGGCCACATCAGCCCGGGCCGCCGAATGGAAACCACTCACCATCGGATCGACAGCCACCAGCACCGCAGCCCCCAGCCCGACGGACCATCAGTGGTTCCGATGTTACCTG